>JARLJS010000086.1 GCA_031291075.1 Nevskia sp.
GTACGGCACGTATGTGCCCCACCCCTTGTCCGCCGACACCTTCGTCAGTGCCGCCGTCGTCGTGGTCTTGCCGTGGTCCACGTGGCCAATCGTCCCCACGTTCACATGCGGCTTCGTACGCTCAAATTTCTCTTTGGCCATAGCAAGCAGTTCTCAGGTTATCGGTGTCCAGTTTCCAGAAAGCCGCGCCGGGATCGGTACGGCCGCCCAACCCAACAGCCCCGGTTTCCCTGGAAACTGATGCCTGGAAAGCCGGAAAGCCGCCCCGGGATCGCATCCTCAACAAAATTGCCTTGGAATTCAGCCATGTGCAATTTCAGTTGTCGGCATCCCATCCCCTGGCTTCTCCGCGAGCGCTGCCGAAACGGCCGGCCAGGGAGAATTTGCAGCGGGCAAGAAGCGAGAGAGTAGCCAGGGCGACATTCCAAGTCAATAAAAACTCGCAGGCCGCGCCGGCGCAGGACCCCTGCCGGAGTGGCTGTGTTACGGAACGGCGCACCCGCGTTGACATGAATCAATGCCCGGCCTTGATGGCCACGGGTAGTCTCGAACGTATCGTCGGCCCCGCGACATCCGGCCACGCAAGAAAGCGAAAAGGAGAGGGCATGCGCAGAATCGGATGGATCAAGTCGACTTTGCTGGTGTCAGCCGGCATGCTCCTCTTTTGCGGCCAGGCCGGAGCCGTGCCGCTGTTCGCGCGCCAGACCGGGGAAGCCTGCGAAGCCTGCCACGTCAGCTTTCCCGAGCTGACCCCCTTCGGCCGGTTGTTCAAGCTGAACGGCTACACCACCGGACAGAACCAGTGGATCCCGTTCGCGGCCATGGCCCAGGCCGGCTTCACCTGGGTCAACAAGAACCATGACGACCAGGACAACCTCATCACGCCCAAGACCGGCCGGCCGGAATTCTCCGCCACCAGCGTGTTCCTCGGCGGCAAGGTGACCGACAACATCGGCGGCCTGGCGCAGTGGACCTACAACAACCTGGTGGTCAACCCGGATGGAGTCAGCACCACCGGCCACGGCTCGGTCGACAACACCGACCTGCGCGCGGTGGGCCGCCACGTCAGCACGCAAACCATGGACGAGGACTGGATCTACGGCGTCAGCGTGAACAACAACCCGACCGTACAGGACGTGTGGAACAGCACGCCGGCCTGGGGCTTCCCCTTCACCGGGCCGTCCAACGTGCCGGCGCCCGCCGCCAGCGCGGTGGTCAGCGGCGCCCTGGCGCAGAAGGTGGTGGGCTTCGGCGCCTACAGCTTCTGGCGCAAGAGCCTGTACACGGAATTCTCGCTGTATCGCACCGCGGACGGCATGTTCACCTTCCTGCGAGCCGGCCAGAGCCAGCCGCCGGGGAGCGTGCCGGCGCTGCAAGGCTACAACCCCTACGCGCGCATCGCCTACAACCGCGAGTGGGGCGGCAACTCCCTGATGTTGGGCGCCTACGGCCTGATGGTGCGGATGTACCCCGACAACACCATGCAGTTCACGCCGACCGATCGCTATACCGACCTGGCGCTGGACGCCCAGTTCCAGCACATCACCAACCCGCACACCTACACCTTCCAGGCCTCGCTGATCCGCGAGCGGCAGTCCTACGGCGCCAGCTACCCCGCGACCCTGTCCGGCAGCCCGATCGGCGTGGGACCGACCCCGGCGAACGCGGCGGACCGCCTGCTGACCCTCAAACTGAAGGGCACCTACTACTACCAGCGCAAGTACGGCGCCACCGTGGCGTTGTTCTCCACCACCGGCGATGCCGACCCTGGCCTGTACGGGCCCGGTTCGGTCTCCGGCAGCAACAACAGCAGCCCGAACAGCCACGGCTACATCCTGGAGCTGAACTATGTGCCGATCCAGTACGTGCGCCTGATGCTGCAATACACCGGCTACGACAAGTTCAACGGCATGCGCACCAACTACGACGGAGCCGGCCGCGACGCCACCAACAACAACACGCTGTTCCTGAACCTCTGGGTCGCCTACTGAAACGGAAGGAGCGCATCATGCACAGGATCGACGCACGCAACCGCCCCCTCCGCGCCGCCGCCGCCGCCGCCGCGCTGCTGCTGGCGGCAGGCTTCACTGCCGCGGCCGACGAGGCCAAGCCGGCCGACGCCGAGGCCGCCGCCAAGCTCGCCGCCGAAGTCTGCTCCGGCTGCCACGGCCCGGCCGGCATCAGCAAGTCGCCGCTGTTCCCGCGCCTGGCCGGCCAGCAGGAAGCCTACCTGGCAGCCCAGCTCCATGCCTTCAAGGGCAAGACCCGCTCCGATCCGGAGGCGCACAACTATATGTGGGGCATGGCCACGCTGGTCAGCGACGAGATGGTCGACGCCTTCGCCCACTACTACGCCAGCCAGCAACCCGCTCCCGGCACCGCGGGGGATCCCAAGCAGGTGGAACAGGGCGGGAAGCTGTTCGAGCAGGGCATCCCCGAGCGCGGCATCGTCGCCTGCGCCAACTGCCACGGCAGCAACGCCGAGGGGCGCGGCATCTTCCCGCGCCTGGCCGGCCAGCAGTCGGCTTACGTAGTGCGCCAGCTGCAGGTGATCCAGAAGCAGTTGCGCAGCTCGCCGATCATGCACGGCATCATCAAGGACCTGACGCCGGAAGAGATGACAGCGGTAGCGGCCTACGTGCAGTCGAAGTGATGCGGCGGCGACCCCGCACCGGCACTGCGCCCCGTCCTCAGGAAAGCGAAACGCCCAGCAGTCGCCCGATACCGTAGGTCACCGCCGCGGCCAGGCAGCCGAACACCGTCTGCCGCGCCGCCGAGAACGCCGGGCTGCGGCCGTTGAACAAGGACGTGAGCACCCCCACCGCGGCCAGCGCCAGCGCGCTCAGGCCGATGCTGGCCGCGACGGCGAGGTAGTCCTTGAGCCACACGAATGGCAGCACCGGAAAGATGGCACCGGCCGTGAACAGCGCGAACGAGGTGCCGGCGGCGCTCCAGGGGTTGCCGCCCAGCTCGGCGGGATCGATCCCCAGTTCCTCGCGCGCCAGCGTGTCCAGCGCGCTCTTCTTGTCCTGCATCAGCGTCTGGGCCACGCGCTGCGCCTCGTCCTTGGGCAATCCCTTGGCCTGGAAGATCAGCGCCAGCTCGTGCTGCTCGGCCTGCGGCGTCTGCTCCAGCTCTTCGGCCTCCTTGCCGATCTGGGCCTGGGCCAGCTCGCGCGCGTTGGTGACGGACAGCCATTCGCCCAGCGCCATGGAGCAGGCGCCCGCCAGCAGCCCGGCCAAGCCGGTCAGCAGGATCACCTTGCCGGGCGTGCCGGCGCCGGCGATGCCCATAATCAGGCAGAAGTTGGACACCAGCCCGTCGCTCGCGCCCAGCACCGCCGCGCGCAGGTTGTTGCCGGAAGCGCCGCGATGCCAGGGCTCCGCCCGCGCGATGTCGGCTCCGGCAAGCCCGCCCTGCCCCGGCTGCCCGGCCACCGCCTGCACGATCGCCGCATGGCCGCGCTCCTCGGCGGACAGCGCATGGGCATCCTGTTGCCCGGCGTACTTGTTGCGGTCGGAGAACTCGGCGGCGGCGATGGTCGGCAGTACGAAGCGTGGCCCGAAGCGCTGCGCCAGCCGCCCCAGCAGCCGCGTGCGGAAGTCGGGGACGAAAGCGGGCTGCCGCACGCCGGCGGCGTTCAGCTTGTCGCGCCAGAACTCCGCATGTTTGCTTTCCGACTGCGCCAGCTGCAGGAACAGATCCTTGCGCACCGGGTCGGATTCGGCTTCCGCCAAGGCGGTGTACAGCGCCGCCCCGTTCAGTTCGTCCCGCAGGTTGTCCTGGTAACGTTTGCTATCGGCGGCGGTCATGGCCTCGTCCCCGGCGCCGGGTGGCACCGAGACGGACAGTAACGCAATCCGGTCCGGCAGTGTTGCCGGCGGCGAAGCCGCTATCAGCCCCGGCGGCGGCGTGCAGGCGTAACCGTCACCGGGACGGGGACCAGCGCCGGGGACTGCAGGGACAGACGCAGCAGCGCCGCGGCAGAGACCACCACCGTGACGACACTGCCGATCGCCGTGACAGCCGTGTGCCGCACCGCATTGGAAACGATCGTCGAAGTATTCATCGCCGCACTCCTGAAAAAGGGAACCCAGTCACGCCTGGTACGCAGTTTGGCGTCCGCACCGCGCCGGGAACATTCGGAATTTCCGAAAGCGGGCTGCGGAAAATACGTAGCGACCGCTACGCTGCCCGTCGACCATGGAATCCAATGGCGGCGATCGCGGTCGAACCTGTCGATATGAATCCGAGACGGATCACGACATGAGCCTGCCGCCGCCCCTGCCGACGCAAGCCGCGCTGTTCCTGGACTTCGACGGCACCCTGGTCGAACTGGCTGACCGGCCGGAAGAGGTCCGGGTGCGACCGCAACTGCGGTCCCTGCTGCGGGCGCTGGCGGTGCGCCAGTGCGGCGCGCTGGCGATCGTCAGCGGGCGGCGCCTGGCCGATGTCGACGCCGTGCTGGCGCCGCTGCTGCTGCCGGGCGCGGGCCTGCACGGCGCCGAGTTGCGGCCCCGCGTCGACGCCGAGGCGACGATCCGGCACTGCGGCGAAATGGCCGAAGTGGCGGCCGGGCTGAGTGCCCGCTTCAACGCCGATCCGCGCCTGCGGGTGGAGAACAAGGGCGGCGCGGTCGCGCTGCACTTCCGCGGTGCCCCGGAGCGTGCCGCCGACTGCATCGCCGCGATGCGGGAACTTGTGGCGGGCCGGGCCATCGAAATGATCGGAGGCAAACAGGTGGTCGAAGCTCGGCCGCTCGGCATCGACAAGGGGTTCGCCCTGCGGGCAATCGCGGCCGAGGCTCCGTTCCGCGGGCGGATGCCGGTGTTCGTCGGCGACGACGTTACGGACGAGGATGGCTTCGCCGCCGCTGCCGCATCCGGTGGCTACGCCATCAAGGTCGGCACCGGCCCCACCCGGGCGCACTACCGCTGCCGTGATGTGCAGCAGGTGTACGCCTGGTTGCGCGCGAGTCTGCGCGGCGCATCAGGAGCGGAGAACGGTCATGGACGGCAGCCCATCCCTGGATCTGGGAGTCATCGGTAACTGCGCGATCGGCGCGCTGATCGATCGCAGCGCGCGTATCGTGTGGTGCGCCCTGCCGCGGTTCGACGGCGACCCTGTCTTCCACGCATTGCTCGGCGAGGGAACAGGCGGAACACACGGCGACTGGTGCGTCGAACTGGAGGGCTGTGAACACAGCACCCAGGACTACCTCCCCAACACCGCCGTGCTGAGGACGCGGCTGCGAAGCAGCGACGGCAGCGGCCTGGAAGTCATCGATTTCTGCCCGCGTTTCTGCGCCCGCAACCGCATGTTCAGACCGCTCATGCTGGTGCGCCGCCTGCGGCCCCTGAACGGCGCCCCGCGCATCCGCATCCGGCTGCGGCCATCCTGCGGCTACGGCGAGCGCCGTCCGTTGCTGGCGCGCGGCAGCAACCACATCCGCTATGTCGACGCTGCGCTCAGCCTGCGCCTGACCACCAACGCGCCGTTGAGCTACATCCTGGACGAAACCTCGTTCCTGCTCGAAGAGCCCTTGAGCCTGCTGCTGGGAACCGACGACATGCTGCAGAGCGGCGTCGAGGAGACCGCCCGCACGTTCCAGGAGCGCACCGAGGACTACTGGCGGCAATGGGTGCGGCGGCTGGCCCTGCCGCTGGAATGGCAGGAAGCGGTGATCCGCGCCGCGGTGACGCTCAAGCTGTGCACCTACGAGGAAACCGGGGCGATCATCGCCGCGCTCACCACCAGCGTCCCCGAAGGACCGGGCACGGTGCGCAACTGGGACTACCGCTATTGCTGGCTGCGCGACGCCTTCTTCGTGGTGCGGGCGCTCAACTCGCTGTCCGAAACCGAGACCATGGAGCACTATCTGCGCTACCTGGCGAACATCGTGCGCGACTCCCCCGACGGCCATCTGCAGCCGGTCTACGGCATCGCGCTGGAACGGCGACTGGGCGAACGGGAGGTGCCGACGCTGCCCGGTTACCGCGGCATGGCGCCGGTACGCGTCGGCAACCAGGCGTTCGAACACCTGCAGCACGACGTTTACGGCAACGTGGTGTTGGCCTCCGCCCAGGCCTACTTCGATCTGCGGCTGCAACGACCGCACCGGCACGCCGACTTCGAACGGCTGGAACGGGTCGGCGGGCGCGCCTATGAAGTTTATGCCACGCCCGACGCCAGCATGTGGGAGCTGCGCACGCGGGCCCGCGTCCACACCTCGTCGGCGCTGATGTGCTGGGCCGCCTGCGACCGCCTGGCGCGGATCGCCGCCGAGCTCGATCGACCCGAGCGCTCGCGGCTATGGCAGCAGCGCGCCGACGAGATCCGCGCAGCCATCGAGAAGCGCGCATGGAACCCGGCTCGCAATGCCTACGTCGAGAGCTTCGACGGCAACGACGTCGAAGCGGGCCTGCTGCTGATGGCCGAGGTCGGATTTGCCGGCCGCGACGACCAGCGCTTCGCCGCCACCGTGACCGCCATCGAAGCCGGCTTGCGCAAGGATCAGCACCTGTACCGCTACGACGCGGCGGACGACTTCGGCCCACCGGTGACCGCTTTCAACGGCTGCACCTTCTGGTACATCGACGTGCTGGCGCGCCTGGGCCGCACCACCGAAGCACGCACTCTGTTCGAAGGGATGCTGGCCTGCCGCAACCACGTCGGGCTGCTGTCCGAAGACATCGACCCCCGCACCGGCGAGCTGTGGGGCAACTATCCCCAGACCTACTCCCAGGTCGGCATCATCAACGTGGCCATGCGGTTGTCGCGGCGTTGGGAGGAGAAGGTTTGACACGGCATGGCCTGAAACGGCTGGTCGCGGTGTCCAACCGGGTCGGTCCGGTGCGTGGCGCGGCGACGGCGGGAGGCCTGGCGGTGGGACTGGTCGAGGCCCTGCGCGAATGCGGCGGCTTGTGGTTCGGCTGGAGCGGGAAGATCTGCAGGAGCACCCCGGGCGCGCCCCACCGGCAGCAGGTCGGCGGCGTGCAACTCGTACAGGTCGACCTGGCGCGCGAGGACTACGAGCAGTACTACAACGGCTTCGCCAACCTGTGCCTGTGGCCGCTGCTGCACCTGCGCGTCGACCTGGTGCGTTACCAGCCCGGCTATTTCGACGCCTACCTGCGCGTCAACGAGCAATTCGCCCACGCCTTGCAGCCACTGCTGCATGCCGACGACACCATCTGGGTGCACGACTACCACCTGATCCCGCTGGCCACGCGGCTGCGTGAACTGGGGGTGCCGCAGCGCATCGGCTTCTTCCTGCACACGTCGTTTCCGCCGGCCGACCTGCTGGCGACGCTGCCGAACCACGAAAGGCTCATGCGCAGCCTGTTCGACTACGACCTGGTGGGTTTTCAGACCGAGCCCGACCTGCTCCGCTTCCGCGACTACGTCGAACGCGTCGCTTGCGGCCAGGTGCGCGACGGCCGGGTCAGCGCCTTCGGCGGCAGCGTCGAAGCGGCGGCGTTCCCGATCGGCATCGATGCCCACGCCTTCGCCGCGATGGCTTCCTCCGCCGTCGGGGAGCGCGAGTACCGCCGCATGCGGGAGGCCCTGCAGGGGCGGGCATTGATCATGGGCGTGGACCGCCTGGACTACACCAAGGGCCTGCTGCGCCGCCTGTCCGCCTACGAGCTGCTGCTGGAACGGCAGCCGGAGACTCACGGCCGTATCGAATATCTGCAGATATCGCCGGTCAGCCGCGCGGAAATCCGGGCCTACCGCGAGTTCCACGCCGAGCTGGACCACGCGGTGGCAAGGATCAACGGCCGCTTCGCCCAGGTCGACTGGACGCCGCTGCGCTACCTGAACCGGGCGCTGCCACGCCGCACACTGGCCGGCCTGTACCGCGCCGCGCGTGTCGGCATGGTCACGCCGATGCGCGACGGCATGAACCTGGTGGCGAAGGAGTTCGTGGCAGCCCAGGATCCCGCCGATCCCGGCGTGCTGATCCTTTCCCGCTTCGCCGGTGCCGCGCAGCAGATGACCAGCGCGCTGCTGGTCAACCCTTACGACACCGGCGAAATGGCCGACGCGCTGCTGGCGGCCCACCATATGGGGGTGGAGGAACGGCGCAACCGCCACGCGCCGCTGATGCGCGAGCTGCTGGAGCACGACGTCAAGCGCTGGCGCGAAGACTTCCTCTCCCATCTGCTGCCTTCGGTAAATCCGTTGCAAGTCCGGAGCCGTCGGTGACGTCGCAACCCACACACAGCCAGCCGGCCAATGGCGTGTTGCCGCGTATCGAGGCGCTGGATGGTTTGCGCGCAATCTCGATCCTGATCGTGCTGTTCGGCCACGGCGCCCACACCACCGGCGCCCCGCGGCTGCTGCGGCCGATGCTCAACATGGGCATCGTGGGCGTCGACCTGTTCTTCGTCATCAGCGGCTTCATCATCACGCAGCTGCTGCTGCGGGAACGTCGCGGCGGATCCATCAGCCTGGCGAGCTTCTGGCTGCGGCGGGCCCTGCGCATCCTGCCGCCGTTCGCCGCGGCCTGCGGCGGCCTGGCCCTGGCCGCGACTGCAGGCCTGATGAACTGGTCCTGGCCGTCATTTTTCGGCGCGGTGACCTTCACCAAGAACACTCCGTTGTTCGGCGGCGACTGGTTCTTCGGCCATTTCTGGAGCTTGTCGGTCGAAGAGCAGTTCTACCTGCTATGGCCGCTGCTCTTCATGCTGGCCGCGCCCCTTACCGCCAGCACGCAAGCCGTGTCCGCCGTGCTCCTGGCCAGTCCGGTGCTGGCCTGGATGTGCGCCCGCTACTGGCAGCCGCTGCAGAATGTGCTGCCTTTCATCCCCTACCTCGCGGTGGGTTGCCTGCTCTCGCTGCGGCGCTGGCGCAGCCGGACGTTCCCGCCCGACAGCAGCCGGCGCACCCGTCTGCTGCGTCTGGCGGCGGTCGTTCCCCTGGGCTTTGGCTGCGCATATCTGAAGGGCGAGCATCGATGGGTCGCCCTGACGATCCCCGCCGAAGCCGTGTTGCTGCCGCTTTGCGCGTTCATGCTGGTGGACGAATGCGTGCGGCCCGACGGCCTTCTGAAGGGATTGCTGACCGTCGCCGCTCTACGCTGGCTCGGCGCGGTGTCTTACAGCCTGTACCTCTGGCAGCAGTTGTTCCTGGGGCCGGAGGATGCCTACACCGGGCCCTGGTTCTGGAACCGCTGGCCGCAGAACCTGCTGGCCGCCCTGGCCAGTGGCGTGCTGGCTCATCTGCTGGTGGAACGTCCCTGCGTCCGGCTCAAGCAGCGTTGGACCCGATCGCGCCGGCCCGCGCCCGGCATCCGGCCGGAACCCCTGCTGCAGGATCCTGTCCGAGGGAACCTCTGAACCATTCCATGCCCTCCCGGGCACAAGAAAGCCGGATCGCGCAATAAGGCAAACCTCCGGCAAGTCGGCAGGCGATCCGGCAACATCAGATGGCGTCGCAGCGTCCGATACAGGGCCGATGAAGTAGCCACACGCATCAGCGCAAAGCCGCGCCGGCCATCCGCGCCGCGCGGCTTTTTTCGTTTGGGCCGCCGCTGCGCGAAACCGGCAGTAGCTCGCCTGTCGTCTCCGCACGACAACATTCAATCCAGTGCCATCAACGGCTTATCCCAGCGACGGGCTGACGGCGTCGCCGTTGGGCGACAGCCCCGAGCGCGATTCCACAAGGGCTCTCGCCGATTTCCCGCGTGGATGTGTCGCGGCGGCGACAGTTTCCGCTCCCGTCTTACCACCCAGCGACGCAAGCACCGCGGGCCGCGCTTTCCAAGCCGTTGAACAAGCGACAGTTCTGCACAGCTGGCCCCGCGCTTGCGCAGGTGGGGACGACACAGCGCCCGGCCAGGGAAGGAGCGGAATACGTGGAATCGAGCAACGACATCGTGATCCTGACGCAGGCACGGCCGCGCTCCCCGCGGCTGGTGATCGCCGGTTGCGTGGCGCATTGCCACGCCGACTACCACGAGTTTCAGCGGTCGCAGGTGACTCCCGCGGCGTTCATCGTGAAGAGCGACGATGAGCACTATGCCGGCGGCTGCCTGCGGCAGTTGCGGCGCGATCCGGACCACGCGACGGCCCTGGCCTTCATCGACGGCGCGGCCAGCGATGCCGACCGGCACATCGGCGACGGCGCCCTGCCGGGCAGCGCGGCGCTGCTGATCGAGCGCATCGAACAGTGGCGCAGCCGCGAACGGGCCGTTCGTTCCAAAGGCGACAACCGCGGACCGGACGCCATGCTGCTCGAGTACATGTGGCTGCGGCCGGGCTACGTGCTGGAACCGCTGGCGGACTGGCAATACCTGCGGCGTTACCGCTATCCGGTGCTGGAGGCACTGGACCGCAGCGAATCCGATCCCATGACCTGGATCCACGGCCTCGACAAGCACGGCCTGATCGAGCGCGTGGCGCTGCGCGACCGCCAGCGCGAGTGCGACTTCTGCGGCAGCGCGCATCTCAACTTCGTCGACGTCTGCCCCAATTGCCGCAGCATCGACATCGACCAGCACACCGCCCTGCATTGCTTCACCTGCGGCCTGGTGGCCCCGGAGGAGCGCTACATCAAGGGCGAGCACCGCATCTGCCCCAAGTGCGGCACGCGTCTGCGGCACATCGGTTCGGACTACGACCGCCCGCTGGAAACCAACCTGTGCCTGGCCTGCGACCACGTGTTCGTGGAAGGCGAGGTGGAAGCGCGTTGCGCGGTATGCAAGCGCTCGATGCCCACCACGCGACTGCGGCTGCACAAGATCCACTCCTGGCGCCTGAGCGGCCGCGGCTGCCTCACCGCGCAGGGCGACGGCGGCCACGGGCAGACCTTGTTCGAGCCGCGCCAGTATCTTCCCTACCCGCATTTCCTGGGCAGCCTGGACTGGGCGTTGAAGCTGGCGCGCGAGGGCTCCCACTTCGGCTTCGCCGTGGCCGGGCTGCACCTCGCCAACATGGCCGAGCTGAACCAGGCGCTTGGAGTCGGCCGCACGGCAGAGCTGCTCGACGCCTTCGCCGACCGCCTGCGCGAGTCCCTGTCCGACGCGGACCTGGCGACGCGCGCCGATCCGGAGACCATCGTCGTGCTGCTGCCCCACGCCGACCGCAAGCGGCTGGCCGCGCTGCATCAGACGATGCGGCGGCTGGTGGCGCAGTCGGTCCAGGAAAACGCGGCCGGCCCCAGCTGGCGCATCGCCGAGCACCTGCTGACCGCGAAGAGCGCCAGGGACGAGGATTCCGCCACGCTGCTGCGGCGCCTGCGCAGCCGGCTGGCCGACAACGCGACGCAGCAGGTGGCCTGAAGCCGTGCATACCGTGCTCGACAACCTGGCCGGCGGCTGGCTGGTGTTCCTCACCTTCCTCCACGGCGGCACCACCCAGCTGGCGGAGAAGTTCGCACCGTTCGTGGTGCTGCTCGAGGTGCCGCTGTACGTGCTCACCTGGATCGGCGTGATGCACTACCTGTGGCGCCGCCACACCGAGCCGCCGGCCGACGTGCCGTACTTCCCGCGCGTGAGCTGCATCTGCAACGCCTACGCCGAAGGCCGCGACGTGCAGTACTCGGTGCGCTCGCTGCTGGAGCAGATCTACCCCGGCCACATCGAGGTGATCGTGGTGCTGGACGGCGCGGTGAAGAACCGCGTCACCTACGAGGCCATCGTCGAGCTGGTGCGACAGTTCACCAGCAACCCGCGCCGCTCGGTGCGCTTCATCCCCAAGCCGCAGCGCGGCGGCCGCGTCTCCGCCACCAACACCGGCCTGCTCTACGCCACCGGCGAGATCGTCATGGCGCTGGACGCCGACACTTCGTTCGACAACGACATGGTGGCGAACGCGATCAAGCCGTTCATCGACCCCGGCGTGGTCGGCGCCACCGGCCCGCTGCGCGTGCGCAACGCGCGCAAGTCGCTGGCGACGCGGCTGCAGGCGGTGGAATACATGCTGGCGATCTACCTCGGCAAGGTCGGCCTGGCCGAATGGAACATGATCAACAACCTGCCCGGCGCCTACATGATCTACCGCACCTCCATCGTCCGCCACGTCGGCGGCTGGAACACCGGCACCGGCGAGGACCTCGACCTGACGCTGCGCGTCAAGCAGTACATCAGCCGCCATCCCGGGCTGCGCCTGGTGTTCGCGCCGGGGGCGATCGCCCACACCGAGGTACCGGACACCTTCCGTGGCTTCTTCGTGCAACGCCTGCGCTGGGACGGCGACCTGTCCTACATCTACTTCCGCAAGCATTGGCACAGCTTCTCGCCGCTGATCGGCTGGAAAAACTTCCTCAGCGTCACCTGGTACGGCCTGCTGTTCCAGATCTTCCTGCCGATCCTGCAGCTCGGCTTCTTCGCCTACCTGCTGTGGGCCAAGCCGGCGCCGTTCTTCATCGGCGTGATGCTGCTGGTCTACGCCTTCTACGGCGTGCTGACGCTGTTCCAGTTCCTGCTGTTCGTGACGCTGCTGTCCGAGCGGCCGCGCCAGGACTTCGGCTTCATCCTGCTGGTGCCGCTGATGCCGCTGTTCATGATCAGCGCCCGCGTCTGGAGCGTGGTCGCCACCTTCCACGAATGGTTCAACCGCGCTCACCAGGACTCTCCGATGGGGCCCTGGTGGGTGATCCGCCAGGGCGGGCCACGCTAGCCCGCATTTCCTCCAACCCACGCGAGCCCGTCATGAACAACCTGCAAGCGTTACGGCAGCGCATCGCACTGCCGGCCACCATGGCCTTACTTGCCGGCACCGCCCCGGCCTGGTCCGACCCCGCTCCGCTGGCGCTGCCCGACCTGCTGACCAGCACCGACAAGGCCCTGGTCGTGCTGGAAGCCGAGGCCGAGGCCGGGGCTGCCAGGCAGGATGTGGCACGCGACCGCGCCGAGCAGGGCCTGCGCATGAGCCTGGGCGGCGGCTACGGCCTGATCCGCAACATCGTCGACACCAACCGCGCCTTCACCTATGCCGGCGCCCAGGCCATGGCCGGCTTCAGCTATCCCATGCTCGGCGCCGCCGAGCAGGGCGAGCGCAAGGTCGACGCCGACCTCGGCAAGCAGCACGAAAAAGACATCCGCTTCCTGGCCGCGCGGCGCATGGCGGAGCTGGAGCTGGAGTCGACCTATGCACGCTACTGGGGGGCGCAGGAAGCACTCAAGGTGGTGCGGGCTTATCTCGACAGCGAGCCGCTGGTGCTGCCCAAGCTCGAGCTGCGCGCCCAGCACAAGTTGATGCTGCAGTCCGACCTGCTCGACGCCCAGGCGGCCTACGCCCAGGCGAAGAGCGACCGCGTGCAGTTCAAGCGCACCGAGGACGACGCCCGCAACCGGCTGCAACGTCTGACCGGCCGGCAGCTCGGCGAATTCATCGCGCAGGCGGTGCAGCTGCCGTCGGCGCCCACGGTCGACACGGCGCGGCTGGTGCAGCGCCATCCCGATATCGCCGCCCTGCGCGCCCAGCGCGACGCCCTCAAGGCCCAGCTCGACGACAGCACCTGGTACGGCCTGGAGGCCAGCCTCGACGTCAACGGCAGCGGCGTGCAGGACACCTCCCAGGGCGGACCGCTCGGCGGCGCGGCTTTCGTCGGCCTCACCTTCAAGGCCCCGGTGGGGGTGTTCAGCGCCGGCGCCGCCGAACGCAAGCGCCTGCGCTTCGAGATCGAGAACGTGGAATTGCGCATGCAGGACCGCGGCCAGGAGCTGATGGGCGAATACCAGGCGGCGCAGGAGCAGCTGGTGCAGCTGCAGCAGGAGGGCCAGCAGATGTCGCAACGGGTGCAGGCCAGCAGCGAGGGACTGCGTGAAAGCTATCTGCGCGGCGGCGCCTTCGCCGACGAAGGCGTGGACCTGCTGGCGCGACGGCTGCAGGCGTACTACAAGACCGCGCTGGAGGAAGTGGACACGCAGGCCAAGGGCTGGCAGGCCAACGTCTACCTGCGCGGCTACGCCGTCGAGCAGGCCGCGGACCATGCCGCGGTGTCGACCGAAGTACCCGGCGCGCTCGGTGCGCAACTGGCGGATCCGATCGTGCAGGTGAACCAGATGCTGGGGGGCGGCGCGCTCAATCTGCCGTCGGCGAACCCGCCGGGGCTGCCCGCCCCTGCTGCCGCCCCCGCGCTCGCACCGGCCGCTCCGTCGGCAGCGGGCTACCGCATGCAAACGGCCGTCTACAGCGCCCCGGCGACACCGGCTGCGCTGTCCGACGGCGACGACAGCGCCGCCCAGCAAGCGGCGGCAGGGCCGCGCCTGCAGTTCGCCCCGGCTCTCGGCGCGGCCGCGCCGGACCCGGCCGCCGGCGGCAACACCCCCTCCCCCCTGGCGGTGTACGTGTGGAACAGCGCGGACCTGATCGCGGCCAAAGGCGATGAGCGGCTGTGGCAGGGGCTGCGCGCCATCCCGGTCGACCGCCTGCTGCTGGGGCTCGACGCACGCCAGATCGAGGAGGCACGGACCCGGCCGCAGCAGCTGCGCGACTTCCTCGCCACCGCCTCGCAACACGGGGTGAAAGTGGAATTGCTGCTGGGCGATCCGTCCTGGATCGAACCGGCGCAGCGGCCGAAGCTGGTCGCCATCGTGCAGGGACTGCAGGGCTTCGGTTTCGCCGGGCTCAACCTCGACATCGAACCCGACCAGATCTACAAACAGATCGACCAGAAGCACTTCGACGACTGGATGGAGACGCTGCGCGCGGCGGCACGCGTCTCGCCCTGGCCGACCGGGGTGAGCATCCACCCGCGCTATTTCCGCGACCCGCCCTACGCCAGCTGGAATATCGCGGAGCGGCTGGGCGACGGCGGCATCAACGACGTGGTGTTGATGATCTACAACTCCAATCCGCAGCGGGTGGCCGACGTCGCCAAGGCGATCGCCGCCCGTGCCCCCAGCCTGCGCTTCCGGGTCGCCCAGAGCGTCGAGCCGCAACTCGAGCCGCAGCTCAGCTACGCCGGCCGCTCGCCGCACGACTTCCAACAGTCGATGCAGCAGCTGCAGCAATTGCTGGCGCCGCAGCCGAACACCGGCGGCGTGGTGGTGCAAGCCTGGAACGACCTCCTGAGGATGGGCTATGAAAGTCAGATTCGTTAAGCCGGAAGCGAGCGATCCCGAGCGTGACCGCGGCATCCGCGTGCCGTACGCGCCGGGCAAGCGAGCGCTGGCGCGCTGGCGCTGGTACCTGATCCTGCTGGTGGTGAGCAGCCCGTTCCTGTTCTTCGCCATCAACTTCCTGTACTCCTCCGTGCTGATCCTGGCGCCGGGCTTCGTATCGCAGGAGCAGCTCACCATCCGCAGCGCCAGCCAGGGCTACGTCGACGAGGTCTACGTCAAGACCCTCGACGCGGTGAAGGAAGGCGATCCAGTGGCACGCCTGGCCAACGAGGCGCTGACCACCCACGCCGCGCAGCTGCGCGCGGAGCTCAAGGAGCTGCAGGGCGTGGCGGCGCAGTTCCACGGCACCACCTCGGCCCCGCTATCGACCGAGAGCTTCCAGGACGAGCTGGAAACGGCGCGCCAGGAGAGAGCACGCCTGGCACAGCGCGTGAACTCCATCCAGCAACTGGTGGAACAGGGCGCCGCCACCGAAGCCGAGCTGAACACCGCGCGCAGCCAGTATGACCAGGCCTCCTCGCGGCTCGGCGAGCTGTACCGCACCATGAACATCCAGACCCAGCCGGTGCACCACGGCACCGGGATCGAGGTGCAGACCCGCATCCTGGCGATCCAGACCGAGCTGGCCAGCATCGACACGCAGGAGCAGGCCATGCTGGTGCGGGCGCCGAAGGGCGGCCGCATCGTCGACCTGGCGGTGGTCAAGGGCGACCAGCTCACCGTGGGCAGCAAGGTGGCGATGCTCGCACCTGAAGGCGGCGAGATGCATATCGACGCCTACATCCCGCCCAAGAACGCGATCTACGCCACACCCGGGCTGTACGGCACGGTGGTGTTTCCGGATGGCAGCCGGCGCCAGGCCGTGATCGCCGACGTGCCGCAGGTGGCCACCGAAGTGCCCAAGGCGCAGAGCGCCCTGCTGGGCCAGTCCGAGATGGGCGTGCTGGTGCGCATGCAGATGCTGGATGCGGGCCAGTCCGGACAACACGCGCTGACCGACGGGCTGCCGGTGAAGGTCGAATTCGCCAACGGCTGGGACCTGCAGAGCACCCGCCGATTCGTGGTGCAGATGCAGCACTACTGGGATGACGTCTGGGACCGGTTTTTGCCAAGGAGGGCTTGACCATGCGCCAATTGCACAAGGCAGGACCCGCACGCTCCCCCGTGCTGGTCGTCGGCGGCGCCGGCTTCATCGGCTCGCATACGGTGGAAGCGCTGCTGGAACAGGGCTACCGCGTCCGCGTACTGGACGACCTGTCGGCGGGGCGGCTGGACAACCTGCCGCAGCAGCATCCACGGCTGCAGATCCGCATCGGCGACGCCCGCGACGCGGCAGTGGTGCTCAGCGCCATGCACGGCATCCGTGGCTGCATCCACCTCGCCGCCCAGGTCTCCGCCGCGCGCTCGGTCGAGCAGCCGCTGCAGTCGGCGGAGCGCAACATCCTGGGCTTCATCAACGTGATCGAGGCCGTGCGCAAGCGCGGTGTGCAGCGGCTGGTCTACGCCTCCTCCGCCGCCGTCTACGGCGACTGCCGGAACCTGCCTCTGGACGAGAACGAAACGCCGCTGCCGACCAATCCCTACGGCCTGGAAAAGCAGATCGACGAACTGTACGCCGGGCTGTACCGGCGCTTGCATGGTCTGCCCAGCCTGGGCCTGCGCTATTTCAACGTCTACGGCCCGCGCCAGGACCCCGCCTCGCCCTACTCGGGTGTGATCTCGAAATTCATCGAGCGGCTGCAGGCCGGCGAGTCGCCGCTGGTGTTCGGCGACGGCCGCCAGACGCGGGACTTCGTGCATGTGAAGGACGTGGCGCAGGCCAACGTGCTGGCCCTGGCCAGCGACTACTGCGGCGTGTGCAACGTCGCCACCGGCACCAGCGTCGATCTGCTGCAGCTGATCGAGGTGCTCAACGTCTGCATCGGCACCAACGCCGCGCCGCTGTTCGCGCCGGCGCGTCCCGGCGACATCCGCGATTCGTGCGGCAACGGCGAGCGGCTGTGGCAGCAGCTTGGCTTCACCCCGTCCCTGGGGCTTGAACACGGCCTGGCCGACCTCGCTGCCAGCTCCACCGCCGCCGCACCGCCGGCCAGGGTCGCCGCGGCGATGCACAAGTGACGCCCGGCCGCGGCCGCCTTCAATATCCCAACGACTCAGGAGAATCCTCATGTGCGGATTGATCGGAGCACTATCGCGCCGCAACGTCGCCCCACTGCTGCTGGACGGCCTCAAGCGCCTGGAATACCGCGGCTACGACTCGGCTGGCCTGGCCTGCATAGACGGCGCCGGTATCAGCGTGCACCGGCGCGTCGGCAAGGTGGCGGAACTGGAACGGCTGCTGCAGCGGCGCATGCCGGACAGTGCCATCGGCATCGGCCACACGCGCTGGGCCACTCACGGCGAGCCGGAGGAACGCAACGCCCACCCGCAGGTATCGCGCGACACCATCGCAGTGGTGCACAACGGCATCATCGAGAACTACGAGGGACTGCGCAAAATGCTCGAGGTGATGGGCTACGCGTTCAGCTCGGACACCGACACGGAAGTGGTCGCCCACCTGGTCCACTATCACTACGCCGGGCTGAGCGACCTGTTCGCCGCCGTGCGTACCGCCGTGAACCAGTTGGTGGGCGCCTACGCCATCGCGGTGATGGCGGCAGACCGTCCGGACTGCCTGGTGGTGGCGCGCCAGGGCAATCCGCTGGCCGTCGGCATCGGCGACGGAGAGCAGTTCGTCGCCTCGGACGCGGTGGCGCTGCTGCCGTTCACCGACCGCTTCGTGTTCCTCGAAGACGGCGATGTGGCGTGCCTGGCCGCCGACGGGCTGAGCGTGCTGGACGCGGACGGCCAGGCCGTGGAGCGGCCACTGCAGCAACTGGACGTCGCCGGCGCCGGCGCCGACAAGGGCCCTTACCGGCACTACATGCTCAAGGAGATCCACGAGCAGCCGGACGCGCTGGCCGACACCATCCGCGGCTGCGTAGAACACGGCATGCTGCTGCCCGCGGCCCTTGGCTTCACCGACCGCGAACTGCTGCAGCGGGTGCAGGCCGTCCACATCGTCGCCTGCGGCACCAGCCACCACGCCGGCGAAGTGGCGCGCTACTGGCTGGAATCGGTGGCGCGGCTGCCGTGCAGCGTCGACCTGGCCAGCGAGTACCGCTACCGCGACCCGGTGGTGCCGCCGGGTTGCCTGTTCGTGACGCTGTCGCAGTCGGGCGAAACCGCTGACACGCTGGCGGCCCTGCGCTACGCAGCCAAGGCCGGTTATCTCGGCACCCTCGCCATCTGCAACTGCCCGGCCAGCTCGCTGGTCCGCGAATCGGCCATGCACCTGCTGACCCGGGCCGGGCCGGAAATCGGCGTCGCCTCGACCAAGGCATTCACCACCCAGCTGCTGAGCGTCCTGCTGCTGACCCTGCTGCTGGCGCACCGCCACCGCCACGACGCGCAGGCCGGGCGCAGCCAGCTCGAGCAGCTGCGCCAGGTCAGCGCCCGGGTGGAGGACGTGCTGAACCTGAGCCGCCGCATCGAAGCCTTGGCTGTCCCCCTGGTCAACCATGCCAGCGCCCTGTTCCTCGGCCGTGGCCCGCTCTACCCGATCGCGCGGGAGGGCGCCCTCAAGCTCAAGGAAATCTCCTATATCCACGCCGAAGCCTATGCTTCAGGCGAGCTGAAGCACGGCCCGCTGGCCCTGGTCGACGACCAGATGCCGGTGATCGCCCTGGCGCCGTCCAACCTTCTGCTCGACAAGCAGCGCTCCAACCTGCGCGAGGTGCAGGCGCGCAAGGGACAGCTGTTCGTGTTCTCCGACCGCGACAGCGGCATCGAGGCCGGTCCCGGCGTGCGGCTGGTGGAAATGCCCAAGGTGGATGCGCTGTCCGCGCCGATCGTCTACGCGGTGGCGCTCCAGCTGCTCGCCTATCACGCCGCGGTGCTGCGCGGCTCGGACGTCGACAAGCCGCGCAACCTCGCCAAGTCGGTGACGGTGGAGTAGCGCAGCTTCGAGCCGGCCCGCGGGCCGGCTCCTGCTCCGCCCATCCGGGTCTAGGCGGAAGCCTTGAACTCCGCCGGGTCGATGCCGTAACGGCCCATCAGCTTGTAGAAGTCGGTGCGGTTGCGGCCGGCGAGGCGGGCGGCGCGGCTGATGTTGCCGTCCGCCAGCTCCAGGATGCGCCGCAGGTAGCCGCGGGTGAACTCCATGCGCGCCTGGTCCAGCGTCGGCATCATCGCCGGCTCCTCGCCGAGCGAGCGTCGGACCAGCGCCGCGCCGATCACCCGCGAAGGCGACAGGGCCACGTTCTGCTCCACCACGTTGAACAGTTGCCGCACGTTGCCGGGCCACGGCGCCGCCACCAGCAGCTCCATCGCCTCCGGCGAGTAGGTCCGCCGCGGCCCGCCGTCGGCGGCAAGCTTGGCCAGCCGCGCCGCCACCAGCAGCGGGATATCCTCGCGGCGTTCCTCCAGCGAGGGCAGGCGCAGCTCGACCACATTCAGGCGATAGTACAGATCCTCGCGGAAGCGGCTGTCCGCGATGCGGGCACGCAAGTCGCAGTGGGTGGCCGACAGCACGCGCACATCCACCGCGATGGTGCGGGTATCGCCCACCGCCCGCACCTCGCGTTCCTGCAGCACGCGCAACAGCTTGACCTGCAGCTCGGGCGGCATGTCGCCGACCTCGTCGAGGAGGATGGTGCCGCCGTCGGCGGCGCGGAACAGGCCGGGGTGGTCGCTGTGTGCGCCGGTAAAGGCGCCGCGGCGATGACCGAACAGCTCCGACTCCAGCAGCTCCGCCGGCACCGCCGCGCAGTTGACCGCCACAAAGGCCTTGCCGTCCCGGCTGCTGGCGGCATGGATCGCGCGTGCCAGCAGCTCCTTGCCGGTACCGCTGGCGCCGGTGACGAGCACGCCGGACTCGGTTTTGGCCACGCGCCGGGCGAGATCGAGCAGCTCGCGCATCTGCGGGTTGCGGGTCACGATCTCGCCACCGGCGTTGATGCAGCCGCCCTCGTCCGGCGCCGGCAGATGACGGCGAATGCAGCCCAGCAGGCGCTCGCGGTCCACCGGCTTGACCAGGAAGTCCACCGCGCCGGCGTGGGTGGCGCGCACGGCGTCCGGGATATCACCGTGCGCGCTGAGGATCGCAACCGGCAGGTGCGGATGGCGTTCCTGGATGCGACGCAACAACTCGATGCCGTCCATGTCCGGCATGCGCAGGTCGGCCAGCACGAAACGCGGCTCGCCCTGGTCCAGCCAGGCGAGGGCTTCGCCACCGCCGGTCGCCGCCACCACGCCGTATCCTTCCGCTTCAAGGCGCAAGGTCAGCATGCGCAGCAGCTTGACGTCATCGTCAACCAGCAGGATATCGCCGCGCACCATGGCTGCTAAGGTCCCCGCTGATTGATCTGCCGCTCGATCTCGACCACCTGCGACAGCCGCCGCCGCAAGTCCTGGGTCTCGCCCAGGCACTGTGTGCTGCTGCGCAGCTCGTCCAGCCGCACGCGCGCCAGCGCCGCCACCGGTTCAGGCGGATTCTGGGCGAGCACCGCGCGCAGGCTGCGCTGCGCGGCGAGCGGATCGTAGTTGGCGTGGTCCGGCACGCTTTGCAGCAGCGCCAGCCGCAGGTTGCTGTCGGTGCCGCGCGGGGCCGCCTGCACCTGCCGCCACATCGCCTGGCGCACGCTCGCCCCGCCCTCCATGGCCTGGGCCAGGAACTGCAGGTCGTCGGCGGCGCGGACTTCGGCGGTAGGACCGGTATCGAACGGCAGCGCCGCGCACCCCGCCGTCATCGCCGCGAGCACCGCGCTAGCGGCCGCGTGGCGGATGGGGCCAAGCCAGCCTGAAACGCGCACCTGGTTCAGCATCCTCGACCTCCACTGCTCCGTTGTGCGACAAAACCGTTTCCTGAACGATCGAAAGCCCGATGCCGGTGCCCCTGATCCCGGCCTCCTCCGCCTCGGTGCCACGGACGAACGGTTCGAAGATCAGCTTCTTCTGGCGATCCGGCACCCCGCGGCCGTGGTCGCGGACCGACAGCACGCAAACGCCGCCGCGGGCGGCCGCCTCGATCTCGATTGCCGTCCCGGCTGGGGCGTGCTTGATGGCATTGCTGAGCAGGTTCTCCAGCGCCAGGCGCAACTGTGCACGGTGCCCGAATAGATGCCCGGAACAGGCCCGAAGTTCCGTGGCAATGTTGCGCCGCATCAGCGCCAGCCGATGCCGCGGCAGCACCTCGTCGAGGAAGCTGTCCACATCGAACCAGTCCATCGCCGCCTGCTGGCGCACCTTGCGCCACTCGGCATAGGCCAGCAGGTTCTGGATCAGCTCCTGCAGCTCGCCCGCCGATTCCATCAGGATCGACGTCACCTCGCGCTGGCGGGGGCCGAGCCTGCCGAGCGTCTCCTCCTGCAGCAAGGCAGCACCCTCGTGCAGACTTGCCAGCGGGGTCTTGAGTTCGTGGGAAATGTTGGTCAGGAAGCGTTCCTTGTCGGCCTCCAGCTGCTTCAGCCGCACACGCAGCCAGTCGAGCTGCTCGCCCAGGCGGCGCATCTCCTCCGGAAAGCGGATCGAAGCGGCAACGCCGTAGCGCCCGTGGCCCAGAGCGACGATGGCGGCGCTGAGCTTGCGCAGCGGCCGCATCAACACCACCGAGAAGCCGCCCACCAGCAACGCGGTGAGCGGCACCACGGCGATACAGGAGATCAGCATGATGCGCCGGGCGATCACCCCGGCGGACCGCAAGCGTTCCACTTCGGCATCGGTGGAGGCGCGTCCGGCGGTCAGGATGGCCTGGGCCTGGAGGTCAATCGCCTGGATCTGCCCGGCCAGCCGCTCCAGATTCTGCGGCGGCGGGCGTTCCGCCCAAGCCTTGGCCGCCCCGGCCAGTTCGCGCTGGGCGGTGAACACGGCGTCGGCCAGCGGAGCGAGCTGCTGATCCTCGATGCCGTGCAGGGTGGCCTCGGTCCGCGCCAGACGCATGTCGACCATCTCCGCCAGAGCCGGATCCTGCAGGGCCGCGTACTGGCGCACCGTCCGCTCCAGATCGCTGACGTTGTCGTGGAGCTGCGAGCCGAGACCGACCACCGCGAACCCTTCCCTCACCAGCCGCTCGCTGTGACGGGTCAGGCGGTCGAGCTGGGCCCCTGCCAGCAGCAGCGCCAGCAGCAGCGGACTCGCCGCCAGGATGCAGCCGCCGGCGACCAGGCCGCTCATCGTCCGCGGCTGCGCCAGACGCCGTCCCCAGCGCAGCATCCGCTGGCCAACCAGGGCAGCGGCGTCCACCATGCCGGCAACAGGTCGATTGACCGCGCCGCCAACCGGTCGGGACAGTAGGCTTCTCATAGCCGGACTTGGACAGGCAAGACCCCGCCGCGGTTCGGATTTTCGTCGGCCTGGGGCGCAGGTCGGCAGGTGTTCCCGGCGCGACACGCAGGATCACAGACGACCGCGCTACGGCGGTATAAAAATCCCGCATTTTCGCGGGATAGGAACCGGACTTGCTTGGACTGCCGGCTAGAATTGATAGCCGAGCGCGAATCCGCCACCCGGATGCGACAGCGATCCGCGCACGGGGCTGTCCGCCGCGCTGCCGAGCAGGCGGTCGCAGGCGCCGTATCCCTCGAGGCCCCAGTGATCGTCGATACTCCAGACGAGGGTGGCGCCAAGTGCCGCGGATTCCAGGCCCGCATGCGGGCGGTACAGAGGGCCTGAGCCCGCTGACGCGGCGGCGGCATCGACACCGAAATAGCGCTGCAGATAGTTGCCATCCGCCACCGTCACCGACGGGCCGGCGAACAGCACCAGCGACTGGCTCAACGGCAAAGCCGCATAGAGGGAGAGGTCTGCAACCCAACCATCGTAACCGCCGATGGCCCGGCGCACGTCGAAGCGGACCAGTGCCGGCGTAAACGCCTCTTCGGCGAACAGCTTCAGTTCCGGTGCGGCATGGATGCCGGGCAGGGCGTGGTTGGGACCGCGAGCGGCGGGACGGCCGAAATCGTAAGTCAGCGCCGCCCCGGTACGCATGGTGGGCGGACTCGGGAGATTGACACCAAGCCCCTCCTCGGTCGAGGCAAACCACCGATCGCGATAACGCACGTCGACCAGCGGGCCCGTCCACTCCCGGTCACTGGACGCTCCGGCATACTCTGCCAGGCGCGCGCTGGTCAGGCCCAGGGTGGTGGTCCATGTCGGCGGCGATTGGCGGCTCAGCTGATCGAACAACACCCCGGCGGAGGACTGCCATTCGGCCAACGGCGCGGTCCCAGCCCCGTGTGCGCCAGGGATGAAGAGCAGCGCGGCGAGCATCGGCGCAAGGCAGCGCCACGGACGGGACCGCTTCATTTGAAGTCGTCGAGCATCTGCTCCTTCAGGGACATGCCGGCCGTCGAGCGCATGCACACGTCGATGTAGTCGGTAAACCGCGGCGGCGGCAGGGTGCCTTCAGCGAGCAGACGTAGATTGTCGAAGACGTAGTGCAATGCCGAGAAACTGCCGTACAACGACAGGGCCCGGGCCAGCAGACGGCGATTGCCGATGCCAAGCTTTTGCTGGAACATCGGCACCAGGGCACCGATCTGGTCCTTGGAAATGCGCCGATACGTAATGGCCTCGGAGTCGACCTTCCCTGCGCGATTCATCGCCAGGTAGATATCGCGCAGCTTGCACGCGCCAGCGCGTCCGGCGGATACGTGATACAGGTTCCAGCAAAGACTCTCGCTGAGCAGCAGATGGCTGATCGCTTCAGCGCAGTAATCGACGGGAATGATGTCGACATAGTCGTCGAGATCGCACATGAAATGATCGATCTCGTGACCCATCCGGAATACCCAGAAAATGCTGGATGAGGGCGCGCAGCCCAGCCGGCTGTGGCCGACGACGATCGACGGCCTCACCACCACCAGCGGCAGCCCGGGCAGGCGCTCGCTCATCTGGCGTTCGACCTCGGCCTTGGACGCGGTGTAGGTGACCAGGTGATGTTCGCGCGCCGGCATGTTCCAGCTCTCGCCGACGAACCGCTCCTGTCCAGGCCCGCACGCCATCGCGGTCCCGATGTGGAGGAAGCGCTGCAGGCCGCCGACCGCCGCCATCCGCTGCGCAAACGCGAAGGTGCCGTCGACATTGACCGGCCAGATCCGCGGGTGGTTGCCGAAGGAGGCGACCGCAGCACAGTTGACGACATGGGTCACCGTGTCCAGGCGGGGATCGTCGGCAAAGCCGGGCACGTCCGCGAGATCGCCCAGGATCAGCTGGCTCGCGGTCAGGAGTTCCAGCGCAGCCTCGTCCACTTCGAAACGCGCAAGCGAATGGCGCAGGCGGGTCAAGCCTTCGGCCGGTGTTTCCGCCCGGACCAGAAAGCGCAGCTGGTCTTGCAGGCCGCGTTGCAGCAAAGCCTTTACCGTGGCACCGCCGACGAAGCCGGTGGCACCGGTGATCAGAATCTTCATTCAGGTGAATCCTCTAGGGGAGTACGACGCTCGACTTGAGGGTGATGAGCGCAACCCCGCACACAATCAATCCGAGACCCAACATTGCAGGCCAATCGAGCGATTGACCCCACCACCAGGCGGAAGCGAGGCAGATCAGCGCGATCCCTGCGCCCGCCCAGACGCCGTAGGCGATCCCGACGCTCATGCGTTGCAGCACGAAGCTCAGCAGCAGCCCGGCGAAGGCATAGCAGGACAGCGACGCGAGTCCGAGCTTCCAGTGCGTCCATCCGTCACACGCTTTCAACAGCATCGTCGCGACGACTTCGCTGACGATGGCTATGGCAAGCATGGCAACGGGACGCGCCGGGAAACCGGTGGGCGTGTTGATCAGCGTGGCCACGCTTGTCACAGCCGGTGACGTCCGTGCGGCGGACATCCTGAACTGCGTGACTTCGTTGGGCCGGACGGCAGTCCTTTCCGGCGGGCACGGACACGGAATAATCTCAACTCACAACTTCCCTTCGCCTACGCTCAGCGGCGAACGCCGTTGATGCGTTATGCAAGCGCAATAGTCGGGCCAGCTTGCGGCAATTGCCCGCAAGTGGATGAGCTGACGTGTTATTTTTGAAATGCCGCCGGGATGTCGCTTTTTTGCAGCCGCGCAACAATCGCAGACCGTGCAAAGTCCGTCTACATTTCCTGCGCGCTCCGGCGTCTATCTTGACTGCACGTAGACCGCCACCGCCTTGATCTCGTCGGGGCGCAGATCTTTGACCATGCCGTGTGCAGCGGATGTGCGCAACCGCCTTTGCATGACCTGGAGCTGGCGCACGATGTAGGCCGCATGCTGACCCGCAAGTCGCGGATAGGTGTCACGTCCTTCAGCGTTCGAGCCGTGACAGCCGCTGCAGGCAACGATGCCGCGATCGGGAACATCCCGCTCGAACAATAGCCTGCCCTCTTCGACCAGCTTGGGGTCCCCAGGGATGCCCGGTGGTGGCGGCAGGCTCGCGTAGTAATGCGCAAACGCGTCGACCATGTCGTCGTTCACCAGCGTGGCCATGCCCCACATGTAATTGTTCGCTTCCGGATCGGTTCTTGACTTGCTCTTGAATGCGCGCAGCTGCGAGGCGAGGTAGATCTCCTGCTGTCCGGCGAGCCGGGGAAACATTGGCGACTTGCTCACGCCACCGCCTCCGTGACAGCCGGAACAGACCACGCCGGCGAGCTCCGCTACCGCATCCGCCTTGGTCTCTTCTGCGGCAGTCGCGACGCCGGCTGCATACAGCAGTCCCGAGGCGGCGAATATCAGAGCGGCACCGGCGCGCCCAAAGCGAGGCCCATGTCGACCGTGTGGCTTGCTCATATTGCACCTCCTCCAGGTAACGTCTTGACCGAAACGAAGGAGATCGACTCCTGGCGCCTGCAGAAACGGTGTTCGAACTGAGCAACGGGTCGAAAAGATGAGGGCGAAAAGGCTGACCGGGTACGATTCACAAGCCCAGGCAAGCAATGCCGGGAACAACCTTGCCGCATCAACCGGCCCCTTCTGTGCACGCTTCGGCGCATGAAAACACTTCCCCATGACTGCGGGGCCTCGCCGGCATCGTGTTCGTCGACGAGCAACTTTGAATGTAAGCAGACCTCCGGCAGCCGGGCATTGACGCAGGTCAATGAACTCTTCAGCGCCGCCTCTGGCGGCGCTGTGCGGATCATTGTTGGGAGGTCGCTGGTTCGATTCCTTGAGAGCAGTGCCTCCGGAATCCGAATACACGAACAAACCTGATCAGGAAATGGTGCCCACCACTGGAATCGAACTAGCGCCGCCTCTGGCGGCGCTGTGCGGATCATTGTTGGGAGGTCGCTGGTTCGATTCCTTGAGAGCAGCCCCTCCGGAACCCGAATACACGAACGAACCTGATCAGGAAATGGTGCCACCACTGGAATCAAAAACCTACCGTAACCTACTGTTAGGGCTGGGTGATCCCAATGGGGGTCTTGTTACCTACGCACACCTCTACTCACACGCTTTTTTCCCTTGAAATGTTCCCGGGTTCGGTTCCGATACACGACCAGCGCGGTCGGTAATTCTACACCGAAATCATTCGCCGATACGAGAGGGGCGGCGCCAACCGACTGTCGTCTCGCCCGAGCCAGCGCTTGGGCGGTCCGAGGGCGTCCGAGCATGTCCAGCCTGAACGAGTTTGAGTTCCAGTACAACCGCCGTCATCTGGAGGATGGCCCCGTACTGTGGCGGCCATCCGTGCCTCCGAAAGAAAGCGCTTTCTATATCGCTAAATGGCGGCTGCTCGTTGCTTCAATTCCGCCAAGGCCCCCGCTATCTCGTTCTGGATGGATTTAGCCATCTCCACAGGGTTCTCTGCCTTACGGATCGGGCGACCAACTACCAAGTAGTCTGAACCAGCCAAGATTGCCTCTTTCGGGGTCATGGACCGTTTATGGTCATCAGTGCTGGTCCCTTCAGGGCGAATGCCCGGTGACACGATTAGCAGATCTTTCGCCGTTGGATAGTATTGCCGCAAACGCTTCACGGATGAGCCCGATGCAATGACGCCGTCACAGCCCGAACCTATGATCTTTTCGGTCCGCTTGACAACCCAGTCGTCTAGGTCAATGGGCATCGAATCGTCAAGGTGATATACCTCTCGGATATCGCTTTGATCGTAGCTCGAAAGGTAGGTGACCTGAAGAAACTTCGGGAACTCATTGTCACCACGCCCAGCCTTTGCCGCTCGCGCCGTTGCTCCATTGCCCTGCAACGTAAAGAACTGAACCCCATCAATCCCCATATTGCGCACTGCATTTTCAACTGTTCGCGGCGTATCGTCGATCTTTAGGTCAAGAAATACCTTCTTACGCAGGTCGGTAAGTTTTCTGACAATACCATCCAGACCGTTCCCCATGAACAGCTGCAGGCCGACCTTGTAGAAGGTTACGGTATCTCCGAGTTCCTTCACTAACTTCATGGCCTCGTCGGCGCTGTCAAAATCCAACGCGACGATTAGGCGATCAGCAGCTGACGACGGAATAGGCATTGCTTGCGGAATGTAGTGGGAAGGAATGTCACTTACTGGGGACGCAGCCGAGCGTGAGCCAGTCAGTTGAGTAGTATAGCTGGACTTGAGTGTGGCTGAACTCATTGGGGCCCTCCCGTTAGTCGCCATTTTTGAAGGCTGCTACGTCCGGTTTTGCGATAGCCCATTCTTTCCTGAGCCCCTTCACGCGACGTTTTGAGGCAGGAAGTCGCTTTTCTCTGATGTAGCGACGCACCGTTTCTTGGCTGACCCCAATCTCCTTGGCCGCTTGGGAAACCGAATAATAGTCTGTAGGCATCCTCTCAACCTATAGTGCTAGCCGTTAGTCCAGATCACTATATGTTGTATTCATGCAGTACGCAACCCGCGCGCATGCTGGTGTATACGACATAGTGAGCGCATAAGAGGACCGAACTACTAGGTTCGGGTGTGGAGCCGTCCTCCGGCGTGGTCGTTCATCCGGCGCTGAATCCATTCGTTGATACGAGAGGCGGGCCAGCCGACGGTCGCCTCGCCGAGCCGGACCGGCGCCGGGAAGGTGCCTTTGCGGATGCGCTCGTAGATGGTGGACCGGCTCAGGCCTGTCGCGGCCCTGACCGCCGGCAGCCGCAGCAGGGAGTCGGACGGCGCCGGATCGGCCCCTACCCGTCCGCTGCCGGACCCGCCGTTATTGGCGACGTCGGCCGGACTGGTCCGGACGACGGCGTCCGGATTGGACCCAGGGACCGGCGGCACTACGGCTGGAGGCGCGGCGGCGGCCACCGGCGGATCGAGTTGCAGGCTGAGCTGGCGGTCGGCCTCGGCCGCGTGATGCGAGCCGCGACGGCGTCGGCCGGGGCGCAGTAGTCGCTTCCAATTCTTTGCCATGACATCCGCTCCTGCGGCGCTCAAGGCCGCGTCGAATCCCTTTCAGAATCGGCCCATCGTGTGTTCCGGACCACGCGGCTGCGGCGTGTGCCGTGCGCTGGCGTCGTCCGAGGAAGTCCGCTGCGGTCCGGAACCCATGTCCGGTGCGCGCTGGCGCTGTCCAGCCACGTCCAGCGCCGCCGTCTTCTGCGACTGGCGCAGGATCGCCTCGGGCAGCGCGCTGCGGTCGTTGGTGTAGACGACGGCGGCCTGGCGCGCGCGCGTGAGGTCGGTATAGAAGCTGCGGTGGTCGGTGGTCTTGGCCTGCGCGTCCTTGTCCAGCAGCACGCGGTCCGCGCCCAGGCCCTGCGCGCTGTGGCCGGTGGCGGCGTAGCCGTGCTCGACCGGCAGCACCCGGTCGGCCTTCAGCACCTTGCGCTCGCCTTGGTCGGTCCGCAGCACCAAGGTCTCGCCGGAGATGGACTCGACCTGGCCGCGCTCGCCGTTGCGGATGCCAAGTTCCCGATCGGTGCCGGTCACCCGCAGCCGCTCACCTGGCGCCACCTCGCGCGCTTCGACGCGCCCCAGCTGGAAGCCCTTGGCGCTGAGCCGGGCCGGCGTGTAGGCAATCTCGCGCCCCGCCGCGCTGCGGGCCACGACGTGATCCGCATACACCGCCGCGATGCGGTACAGCTCGCCGCGCGCCACGCCGAGCGAGCGGTAGTCCTGCTGAAACCACACCGCATCGCCGACTGCATGGCGGTCCAGGCGCTTCTGCTCGGCCTCGGTCAGGTCCTTGCGCTGGAACACCTGGACGGACGCGGTCGGACCGTCCAGCTCGCCGCGGGCCTTGAGCGCCTCGCGGACGGCCGCGTTCAGCTCGGTGCGGGCGGCGTTGGTGCCGGTCAGGATCAGGGTGCCGTCCCGCTCCGTCCGCGGGAGTCCAGCGTAGTCCAGAGCGATCCGCTGATAGCGCTGTGCAGCGTCCGGAATCTCCCGCACGTCCAGCTTCGCCAGCGCGCGCACCGGCTGGTCCACGGATAGCCGCGCCGCCTCACGTAACTGCCCGTCGCGCTGGCGCAGAATCTCGGTCATGCGCGCCGTCTCCATGCCGTGCTGCTGGAGCTGGGTGAAGGCGCGCCCGGCGCTGACGGACTGGTATTGCCGGGTGTCGCCGACCAGCAGGACGCGGGCACCGGACTTCTCGGCACGCTCCAGCGTGGACAGCAGATTGCGGTTGCCGACCAGTCCGGCCTCGTCGACGACGAGCAAGGTGCGGTCGTTGAGCGCCGCCGGCGCCGTCCGGTCGGACAGCCAGCTCTGCAAGGTCTTGGCCTCGATGCCGGATTCGCGCAGGGCCTTGACCGCGCTGTGCGAGGGCGCCAGGCCGATGACCTGGTAGCCGCGCTCCTGCGCCAGCTCGCCGAAGGTGTGCAGCGCCGTGGTCTTGCCGCTGCCGGCGTAACCCTGGATGCCGGCAATTCGGTTATGGGTCGTGGCGGCGACTTCGACGGCCTGGGCCTGGCCCACGGTCAGGTCCCGTCCGGCCAGGTGACGCGCCACCTCGCTGTGCGACGCGATCGGCGTCACCCGCTCGCGGCCGAAGCGTTCGCCGGCGAGGATGCGGCGCTCGATGTCCAGCGCCTTGAGCGTGGTCACCTGCTGGGCGTCGCGCGACGGCAGCACCTGCCCTGCCCGCTCCCGCCGTGCCAGCTCGGCGGCGACGGCGCCGTAGCCCACATCGCCGCGCGACTCGCGCAGGGCGACCGTCAGTACGTCGCGGCGCTCGAACGCCGCTTCGCGCTCACCAAGGTGTGCCAGTGCGAATTTGACCGCTTCGCGCGCCGAGCGCTGCTCGGCCAGGTGTTCCGATTCCTGGCGCTGCGGCCCGCCGCGATGCTGCTGCCCCCGGGCGGAGGCGCGGGGCAGCGAGGTATCCATGCCGGCGGCTTTCGCGCGGGCCTGCCATTCCCTGGTCAGCGCCGCGCGGTCGTAGTCCTGCTTGGCATTTCGCGTGGCGAGCGTGGCAGCCTTCTTCTGCTTCGGCGTCGCCGTGTCCAGCGTCAGGCCCTTGGCGGCGAGCGCGGCCTCGATGTCCCGGCCGCGGCTGCTGAACTGCTCGATCTGCTCGCAGCTGATCTGCGCCAGCTCGGGATTGCCGTGCTTGCCGGTGGTGATCTCGTAGCCCAGATCACGCGCCCCCTTTGCCAGCTCGGACAGGTAAATCTCGTACATCAGGCGCTGTTCCTTGAACATCGCCGTGTTGTCCACGCTGCGCCACTGTCCGTCCTGGCGCTGGGTCAGATTCAGCGCGACGACGTGGCTGTGCAGGTCCGGATCGCCCGCCCGGCTGGTGGTGTGCAGGAATTCCGCCATCACCGCCTTGCCGGTGACCTCGACCCGCGTCCGGCCGTGCTCGGTGACGCGCGTGGCGGTGGTTGCCTCGATGCGCTCGCGCGCGACCGCGACGGCCTTCTGGTGCACCTGCACCAGGCGGTCGTCCCCCGCCACCAGCGCCTGGATCGAAAACGACTTCGGCGCGCTGAACTCGAAGTCCGTTCCCGCCCTGCGGTCGCCGCCGCCGTGATGCAGCCGGGTCCCGTCCGGCAGCTCGCCGCGGACCAGCGCCTGGAAATCCTCCGGCCGCATCGCTCCGGACAGTCCGAGGGCTTCCGCGCCCTTGCCGTGCCATCCGGACGGCGCGGCCGCGTCTTTGGTGTAGTAGTCATCCTTGTCGTAGTAGCGGCCGGCCTGGCCGGCGCCGATGTTCTTGGCCAAGGCCATGGCTCAGGCCCCCGCCGACACGAAGGGCGGCGTCCGCTGCGGCATCAGCACCAGCGGAATGCGCACCGGATGAATCAGCATGTCCCCGGCCCGGCGCAGGAAGCCGGAGCGCTCCTTCAGCCCCTGCAGCTCGGACGCCAGGATCAGGTGCTCCAGCACGACGTCCGTGCTTTCGCCGTGCGAGCCGGTGGAGCGCGTGCCGGAATGGCCGGACTGGCGGTTGATCTTGCGCCGCGCCAGTTCCCGCTGGCCCAGCTCCTCCTGGAAGTAGTGCGCCGTCTCGTGATCGCCGATGGCGAGGATGAGCTTGTTGGCGAGCGAGCTGAGAATGACCTGGGCTTCGTCGTAGCCGTAGGTGGCCCTCAACTGGGCAATGGTCTGCAAGCCGGCCACCATCACGCCGCCGTGCTTGCGCAGCTTGGTCGCGGCCAGGCGCATCGAGGCGACCTTGCCGAGCGAGTCCAGCTCGTCCACCACGAACCAGATGCGCCGGCTCAGGTCTTCCGGCAGGGACAGGGCTTCGGCCACCGCCAGGCCCATCCAGGTGGCGATGAGGTATTTGAGCGAATCGAGCTGGTCGTCCCGGTACGGCAGGAACAGCCAGCCCGGCGCGCCTTGCCGCACCCAGTCGCGGATCGAGAACGCCGGATGCTGTTCGTCCGGCTCCGGCAGGTATTCCCAGCTCTGGATGTGCGGGGTGATGACGCCCAGGATCGAATGGAACATAGCGTCATGCCGGCGCAGGCCGGCGGCGCTGGTGCCCGAAAGCATGCTCTGCAGCTCGTTGTCGTGGGCGGCGTTGATCAGGCGCAGCATCTCGCCCGCGGAGGCGCGGCCGTCCTCGTGGAGCTGCTTGAGGCTGGCCGACAGCAGCACCCGGCCGAAGCGGCGCCATTCCTCCTCGTTGGCGGTGTTGCCCGGCGGGATCACCGCCGTCGCCAGCACGTCATAGTCGAACGGCGCGCGGATTTCCGCGAACGGGCTCCAGCGCACGCTGCGGCCGTCGAAGGGATTGAGAATCAGGTCGGTCTGCTTGCCGAAGCGCGCCAGGTAGCCGCCGTCCGGGTCCGCCACCACGGCGCGGTCGCCGCGGGCGTCGGCGGTGCGCAGCAGTTGCTGGATCGCCTGCGTTTTGCCGGCGCCGGTGCGGCCGGCGACCAGGAAGTGGTACAGCTCCGCCGCGACGGGAATGGCGACGTGGCCGAGCCGCAGGGTCGAAGGCCCAATGCCGTCCAGGCGCGTCCGCAGCAGTCGCGCGCCGAACGCGAGGCCGTAGCCGGCGGTCAGCGCCGCCGGGGCGCTGTACCGGAACGCGGCGGCCGCGAAACGATAGGCCAGCGCATAGCCGAGCAGGGACAGCAGGGCGCCCGACAGCCAGGCCACCCGCCACGGCCCGGCGAAGGCAGCCGGCACCGCGAAATCCCGCAACCGCGCGCCGCGGCGGTGGAACTCGCCGGAGCGGTCGAAGGCCAGCCATCCGGGCAGCGCCGCGGCGGTGGTGCCGGCGGCGAGCCCGCCGAACAGGAGGCTACCGAGCAACAGGACGTAGAAACGCCGACGCCATCCGGGCATCCGATCCAGGTAGCCGACCAAGGCGGCGGCATCCGCACGGCGCCACACGCCGCGGTCCCACCGCACTTGAACCGGCTTGGGCGGCAGCGCGAACGCGCGATGGAACGTCTGGCTGACCCAGGCTTTGCGGTAGGCGGCCTGGTCGTAGGAGGCGCTGGCGTCGAAATAGACCTCGGACGCCGCGAACAGGATGATGGCGAACAGCAGCCAGGCGCGCATGGCCGATTCACCCGCGCAGCAGCCGCAGCAGCGAGGCGGTTTCCGACTGCGCCATGTCCCGCGCCTGCTGCGCTACGAGGCCCAGCTCGGACGAGGAGCGATTGAGGCTGGCGTTGAGCTTCTTGAGCAGGGCCTCGGAAAAGCACGCCGCGAACAGCACGCGCTCGACGATCTGTGGCGGGACGGTGCCGGAAGCTTTGGCGGGAGATTCCGCTGGCGCGGCAGGATGCCCGTTGCGGGGCAGAAGGTCTTCCAGGCTCTCCGCCAGATGACCGCGCTCGACCAGATGGGCGATCCGGTTGCTGAGATTCATGCCGCGCTCGGCTGCTTCGCGCTGGACCTGCACCCTCAAGGTGGGCGGGAGCCGTATGCTGATCTGGCTGCTCATGGCGAACCCTCACAGTCCGTTGTGAGAACACTGCATTTCGTGTAAAATACACGTTGTAGATGGTTATAGGAAATAATGTGTAGTATGTCAACCCCTGACCTGAATGTGCAGATCGGCGAGCGCCTGAAGGCGGTGCGCGAACGGGAGCGCCTGTCGCAGACCGAGTTCGGCGAGCGCCTGGGCGTGGTGCTGCGCACCTATGCCAGCTACGAGCGGGGCGAGCGCAGCCTGTCGGTGGAAGTGCTCAAGGCGCTGTACGACGAGTTCCGGGTCGATCCGATCTGGCTGCTGTCCGGCCTTGGGCCAAATTTGGGCCAGGGGGCGGCGAGCCGGCAACAACTCGATTTGCTGGTCGAGATCATCGTCCGGGTGGAGCGGCGCCTGGTGCAGTCGCGGCGGACGCTGCCGCCGGAGAAGAAGGCGCGGCTGATCGCGCTGCTGTACCAGTATTTCCAGGCCAAGGCCGGGGTTGAGGACGACTACGTGGAGCAGGCTTTGGCATTCACTGCCTTGTAATGGCCCCCAACTACGGTACGCACAAGACGCCGGCGGTGCGGTCCTGGTTTGCGCGGCATCCGCGCTTCCAGCCGCATTTCACCCCCACTTCGGCATCGTGGATCAACCAGGTCGAGCGCTGGTTTGCCGACCTCACCCAGAAGCAGA
>JARLJS010000008.1 GCA_031291075.1 Nevskia sp.
ATCCTCGCGCCCCCCTCTGCGAAGAACCTCAAGTGATGGGTTCCAAGGGCCGACTGGCCCTTGGCAGGGTCGAGGGGCAGCGCCCCTCGCCTTCCTTAACTTCCGTATGGGCCTCAGGACGCAGATGAGCGCGGGGTTGCGGTTGCAGCGGGTGGTGTTGACGGGGTTCCGCAACTATGCGGCGCTGACGTGGCGGCCGGCTGGGCGCGTGACGGTGCTGTACGGGCCCAACGGCAGCGGCAAAACCAATCTGCTGGAAGCGGTGTCCTTGCTGGCGCCCGGACGGGGGCTGCGCGGGGCGCGGCTGGCCGACCTGGTGCAACGCGGCGGGACGAGTTGGGCGGTGGCGGCCCGGCTGGCCACGCCGGGGGGCGAGGTGGACCTCGGCACCGGCTCGCCGCCCGACGGCCCGCTGGAACGTCGGGTGTTCCGCCTGGACGGCGCGGCGCCGCGCAGCCAGGCCGAGGTGGCGGCGGTGATGGCCGCGGTATGGCTAACCCCGCAGATGGACCGGCTTTTCCAGGAAGGGGCCTCGGGGCGGCGACGGTTCCTCGACCGCTTGGTGTTCGCGCTGGAGCCGGGGCACGCGCGGGAAGTGGCGGCGCACGACACGGCGATGGGCCAGCGCAACCGGCTGCTGGCCGAGGGCGGGGCGGAACCGTCCTGGCTGGCGGGCCTGGAGGATTCCATGGCCCGCCATGCCGTGGCGGCGGCGGCGGCACGGCTAATGCTGGTCGAGCGGCTGAACGCGGGGCTGGCGGCTGGCGGCGCGGGAGCCTTTCCGGCGGCGCGCATGACGCTGCTCTGCCCGATCGCCGAGCGGCTGCGGGAAACCCCGGCGCTGGCAGTGGAGGACTGGCTGCGCGCGGCGCTGGCGGACAACCGGGGCGCCGACGCGCGGGCCGGCTCGGCGGGGCTGGGGGCGCACCGGGCCGACATGCGCCTGTCCGATGCCGAGTCGGGGCTGGAGGCGGCGGCGGCGAGCACCGGCCAGCAGAAGGCGCTGCTGATCGGGGTGGTGCTGGGCCATGCCGCGCTGCTGGCCGAGGCGCGCGGGTTCGCCCCGCTGCTGCTGCTGG
>JARLJS010000087.1 GCA_031291075.1 Nevskia sp.
ACTGTACTGACGACGTCGCCGGCGACGATCACGATCCTCTCCGTCCATAGTGTGTATGTGTCCACGAAGGAAATAAGCGGACACGATCCTCCCAGCACGGGGGGCGATTCTCAAGATGGGATTACCAGACGGTTACGCAGCACATTGTCCTGCTGGAGACTAATCAGCGCGCAGCGCCCGGTCTGTGGATCTACCCCACGCTATGGCTGTTGCTCTGTTGCTCTGCACCATCACCGACATCCACCGGGTGCACCGGGTATTTTTCCTCGTCAACCTTGCCGCTCTGCTGGTCATCTTCGTCGTGCGGGTAGCCTTCACCAAGCGAGTGGAGGATCTGGCGCGAAGGAACTTCCGGCTGGCCCGCATCCTTACGATCGGCCTGCTGCTGCTCAGCAGCCTGTATTGGGGACTGCTGAGCGCGGCGCTGCTGTACGTGCCTTCCATGCGCATCGCCGAGGTGCCGATGATCGTGTCCACCGCGGCCATCGCCGGCGGAGCCACCAATACCTTCGCCAGCGATCGCATCCTGCGCGCCCTGTTCCCGATGTTCATGATGGTGCCGAGCATCGTGGTGCTGGCCATCGACCCGGACAACTACCAGCACCTGATGCTGGCGATCACCAGTACCGTCTACGTGCTGTATACCATGACGGCGTCGCGTGTCCTCGGGCGCGACTACCTGGAGGCCAAGACCAACGGCCTGTTGCTGGAGGAGCGCTCGCGGCAGCTCGAGGAGCGTTCACGCGAGCTGGAGGAGCTGAGCACCACGGACGCGTTGACCAAGCTGCGCAACCGGCTGTTCTTCAACACCCACTTCGATATCGAATGGCGTCGCGCTTGCCGCCATCATCATGCGGTGGCGGTGTTGCTGATCGATCTCGACCACTTCAAGCACGTCAACGACCACTACGGTCACGCCGTCGGCGACCGTTGCCTGCAGAGCGTCGGTTCGGTGTTGCGCGCGAATATCTGCCGTGCCGGGGACATCGTTGCCCGCTATGGCGGTGAGGAATTCATCGTGTTCCTGCCCAACACGGATCCGGAGGGTGCCCAGGTGGTGGCCGAGCGCCTGCGCTGCGCGGTGGCCGCGATCGAGCTCGTGCACGAAGGCGAGCGCATCCCGGTCACCTGCAGCATCGGCCTGGCTTCCTATGTGCCGGCGCAATCGGACTACGGCTACCACCTGATCAACAAGGCGGACGAGGCCCTGTACGAGGCCAAGCGGGCGGGAAGGGACCGTGTTATCGCTTCCGTGCAGCAATGGCCGGATGTGAACCCCACCGCCCCAAGCGGCTCGGTCCAATAAAAAACAGAGCCAGGGCTTCAGACCGGGAAGTACGGCGACATTTCGATCAGCAGTCGTTGCTCGCGCACGATGATGCGGAAGCTGATGCCGGGCTCGAGTTCGAGCGCCACGTCGCGCTCGCCGACACGGACGATCTTGCCCTCGACCTCCGCCGTCATGCCGCTGCGGAACTGCACGGTGGCCACCACTGTTTCGCCGATATGGTCGAGGATCGGCTGGTCCCTGACGAAGCGCACACCGCGCTCGGAAATATCGATGACGGGCAGCGTTCCGCCGCCGAGCTTCAGCGTCGGCCGCAGCGCGCTCGGGTAGTGGACGCGATAGTACAGCCGCCTTTCGCGCGTGCTCATGCCGGCCCCTCCCGGCCAGCCGCGGCTGCATGGTTCGTACATCGATGAGGCATCGTTCAGGCTCCCGGGGCCCTGCTGCGGATCGTCGGAATATGACCATAGAATCCGAGGCTTGCGGCTTGGTATCCGCTTTCCGTCGAACGGTAGGGATTGGGCGCCGCCCGCAGCGCACGGGGGGTCAGGAGGCGCCTGCGCCAAACAGCGGCAGGGTGTGCACACAGGGGACCGGTGGCGGATTGGCCGGGTCCAGGGCGGCTTTGACCAGGCCGATGATGCGCGGGTCGTAGGACTCCGACAGGTGGTCGGTCCAGTCGATGGGGCAACCGTCCTGAACCGTGATGTCGTGCACCGTGGCACCCGGACCGGCGGAGAGGAAGGTTGATTGGTAGGGCGTGACGATCTCGTCGTACCTGCTGCCGATCACGGTGTAGTCGATACCCGGTTCGGTGTCGCCGCCGGCATTCACCTCCTGCAGAAACGGCGAACCCGCAACCTGTTCGCCGAAAGACGGGCCGGCCACGGCGGCCGCCAGGCCCAGCAGGTTGAGCTCCCTGACCAGCAGGGCCAGCCCGTAGACGGTGGTGCCGTGGTTGCTGCCACCGATGGACACCACATGTTCCACCCGGTTGCGGGCTGGATCGGCCGGGTCGGCGCCGCCGGCGAGCTTGAGGTAGGCGCGGATCAGCAGCCCGCCCTGCGAGTGCCCGACCAGGTTGGCTTTGCCCGCCCCGGTGGCGGCGAGCACCTTGTCGACAAAGGCGGCGAGTTGCTTGGCGCTCTCACCGATCTCGCCGTCGCCGTACACGCCCGGCAGCAATTCGAGCAGGTCATGCGCATCGCGGCCGTAGTCGAGCGCAAACACGCAATATCCTGCCTGCTGGACCTCCGGCGCCATCAAGGCCCAGTTGTCGTAGGCGTCCTCATAAGTGCCGTGCACCAGAATCACGGGGTACGGGTGCGCCGCGGATGGCTTGCAGTGCCAGTCGTTGGCGCCCTTTGGGCTGATCCGTGGCAGGAACAGCAGGGACACCGCCACGCCCGCCGGGAAGCTGCGGAGTTGCGGCCCCTGGTAGGGAGAAGGAGTCACCGATCCCGCCAGTCCGGAGCCGCCGCCGCTTGCAGAGTCGGCAACGGTCTGGGCCGAAGCCTGGGGATTGAGCGCGCCAAGGCACAGCGCGCACAGGATGAACGACGACGCGGCGCGCCGCGCGCGGATCAGGGTGTTCATGTTGACTCCTCCGGCTCTTGTTATAGGAACGGCAATAGTCCGTGGCGGGCTGCCGTCTTGCTAAAACGTAACATTCGTCCCTTTTCGAGTCAAAGCCGCTCTCCAGGAACATTCTTTTAAATCATCAGCAGCACGAGCCCGCGGCTGGCGACAGGACCGAGCCGAAGTCTAGGCGCCGGTATCCGTTGCGACGGTGACCCATCGTGCGGAGACGAAACAGGCCGCCATCACCAGGTACGCCGCGGCCCAGTCCCAGGCCGGACGCAGCAGCATCACCGTATCGCCCGCCGTCCAGGCGTAGGAGTGCATCAGGCCGGTTGCCGACAACGCAGCTGCTGCGACGCTCCAGGCGGCGGCGCCGAAAAAGCGCCGCTCGATCACGCACACGGTGATGGCCGCGAGGATCATTGCGCTGACGATGAAGCCTTGCTCGAGCCGCAACGCGCCGTCGATCCAGATATCGGAGCGGCCGAACGCGGCGACCAGGTCGGAGGAGAACGGCTGGCCGCCCGGCTGCCCCATGCCCGCCGCATGCAGGCCGGCCTTGGCCATGAACGCGCTCCACCCGGCCAGGCCCGGCAGCAGCCCCACCACCACCGCCGGCGCATGTTCGCGCGGCACTGCCTGGAAGGCCTGGGCGGCGATGACGATGCCGATCCACAGCACGATCGCCATGCCGGCTTCGATCGGCACCGCCCAGGCCACCAGCGACAGCGTGCCGGTGAAGCAGATCAGGCTCATGAAGGCACAGTTCAGTACCGAATACCCGGCCCGCGCGCCCATTGCCTTCCAGCCCGGGTGGCCGATGTACAGCGTGGTGGGGAAGCAGGAGCCGAACAGGGCGGCGCCGATGCTGCCGAGGCCGTTGACCGCCAGCGAGCTGCGGGTGGAGTAGGTATCGCCGGCGGCCTGGGCGGACTCGATGTTCTGCAGCGAACCCAGCACCGTAAACAGCCCCATGGGCAGGATCACCGAGAAGTAGTTGAGCCAATAGCCGCCGCGCAGCGCGGTGTACAGCTCGCCGAACACCGGCAAGGGCAAGTGGGCGGCGGGGTGCCCCGGGTTGCCGACCGGAGCTATGCCGCTGGCCCAGCCGAAAGCCGTGCCGAGCGCCACCGCCACCAGCCCGCCCGGCACACCGAAGCGGAAACGCACGCGCCCGAAGTAGGTCAGCAGGATCACCGCCAGCGTGCCGAGGCCGATCACCGGCCGCGCGTAGCTGCGCATGAGGAAACCGAGAGCGATGAAGGTCATGGCGATACCGGCCAGGGTCGACAGCAGCGCCGCCCGCGGCGTCGAGCGGCGGATCCGCTCCGCCACCAGGCTGCCCGCCAGTTCGATGACACCGGCGCCGAAGCAGGCCACCAGCCCGGCATGCCAGGCGATACGTGCCGGATCCGGCGCGCCGGCGGCCTGCGCCGCCAGCTTCGCCGGCAGCATCACCAGGAATACGTAGGCGAACAGCGAGACGGTGTTGATGCCGTACGGCAGGGCGCAGACATCGCTGCGGTTTTCGCGGCGCGCCAGCCGCATCGCCTGCCAGGCGTAGAACAGATTGCCGATCAGCAACGAGACCGCGGCTCCGGGCAGGATACGGCCGTACACCAGCTCGCCCGGGAAGCCGAGCACACCGGTGCACAGCGCGGTGAGCACCAGCAGCTGCACCAGGTTGTCCAGCGCCAGGCCGAAAAAGCCATCGATGTCCCCGCGCACCAGCCAGCGCATGCTTGTCCCCCTCATCCCCATTGGTTCTGTTCAATACTGCAAGTTTGGCGCCGCCATCCCGAGGGTATGCCCGTCCCTGGCCTGGACCCGGGCCGCCGCCCGATGCTTGTGGCCGATGCCAGGCGACGTGCCCGGCGTGGACCTGGCCCTAGCGCCTCGCACCCGTGACGTAAAACTCCGCCGTATCGGTGAACGGCACGTCCGAGCCAAAGAAGCGTGTTTCCAGGATGTAACGCCCCTTCGGGGCGCCCTCGGGAACCTTGACCTTCATCGCCGTGCGCCATCGCCGCGCTCCAGGCCTTGCGAGCCTTCGTCCTCCGCCAATTGCCGGCCGGCGTACATCACGCGCCAGATCAGCGCGCCAACGAATAAGTCGCGTCCGCACGCCGCGTGGCGACGGCTAGAATAGGCGCAGTGGCCCACTTCCCGCTGCTTCCCGACCGCGCGCCGTGCCGCGTCGCGCGGCTGCAGCCTGTACACCTGGTCCGGGGGACTGATGCGCAATATTCCTGCTTCCGACGTTGTCGGCGGATTCCGCCGGCGCGCCATGGCCGCCATGCTGGCGGCGCTCTGCCTGCTCGGCGCCGGCCGCGCGCAGGCGCAGTTTCTGGACCCGGCGACGCAGCAGAAGGTGCGCGCGGCCACTTTCGAAGTGGTGATGGCGAAGCCGGCGGATGATCCGATTACCTATGAGAAGCCGCTGCCGCTGGAACTGCTGCCCTACCAGTTCCGCAACGACAAGTACTTCTCCATCGGCACGGCCTTCGCCCTGGGCCAGCACCGTTACGTGACCGCCGCGCATGTGATCGGCGCCGGGTTCGCCAGCCAGTGGGGTACGCCTGCGCTGCGCGACGGCGCCGGCCGCGTCTACCCGATTGCCAGGATCGTGAAGTACTCCAGCGCCGAGGACTTCGCCGAGTTCACCCTGGCGGAAGAGCCCGAGGCGGCGCCGCTGCAGACGGGGCCGCGGCCGGCGCTCAACGAGCCGGTCTACGCTGTGGGCAACGCGCTCGGCGAGGGCGTGGTCATCCGTGACGGGCTCTACACCTCGGACACGCCCGAGGAGCGCGACGGGCGCTGGAAATGGCTGCGTTTTTCGGCGGCGGCCTCGCCCGGCAACAGCGGCGGGCCCCTGCTCGACAAGGATGGCCGCGTGATCGGCGTGGTGCTGCGCAAGTCGCCCAACGAGAATCTCAACTACGCCGTCTTCATCGGCCAGGTGCTCGATGCCCGCGACGACATCGCGACGATCGACGCGCGCGAGACTTACCAGCTGGACATCTTCGCGCACAAGCAGACCGAGATCCTCAAAAAGGAGTTCGAGCTGCCGAAGGGCTATGCCGACTTCAGCAAGACGTTCCAGTCGATCTGGTACGCCTTCGACGACCAGATGATGAGCGACCTGCTCAAGGCCCATGCCGACACGCTGTTCCCGCACGGCGAAGGTTCGGCGGAACTCCTGCGCACGGTGCAGGCGGGCGACGTGCCCGGCCTGATCGTGCAGAGCGAGGACGGGCGCTGGCAGGTGCAGCGCGCCTCGCAGACCGGCCGTGCCGAGCTGGGACACAACGGCTTCGTCACTGTGGGCCGGCTGGCCAACTTCGCCGCGCTGCGGCTGCGCCGCCCCGACGACGCGCCGGCGGCCGCCTTCTACACCGATTCGCGCCTGTACATGGACGCGGTGCTGAAGGCGATGCCGCTGCACCGCACGGTGGGTGCGGAGGCGGTGAAGATGGTGTCGCTGGGCAAGGCGCAGGAGGAGACGGTCTATACGGACGCCTACCGGCGCAAGTGGCAGCTGCGAACCTGGGTGCTGCCTTACCAGGACCTGGTGGTGATCTCGATGGCCCTGCCGCTGCCGGAAGGCTACGCCGCGTTGCTGCGCGTGGTGCATACCGCCCAGGTGCACGACAACATCAACGACTTCAAGAGCGTCGCCGACTTCTTCTCCATTTCATACAGCGGCACCCTGGAGCAGTGGAACGACTTCCGTGCGCTGCCGGACCTGTTGCCCGAGCGCCTGGCCGGGATCGAGCTGCGCGCCGACTACGGCAAGAGCCTGCGCTACGAGTCGCCGCGCTGCGCCTTCTCCTACGGCCAGGAGGTGCAGAAGATCAACCGCAATAGCCAGCTCGTGCTCGACTTCTCCTACTTCGAGGACCATGGCCGCCCGGTGTGGGACGTGGCGCGGGTGCGCGTGAGCGAGAGCGCCGCCAGCCAGAGCTTCGTCTCCATCGCGCGCAGCGTCGAGCCGGCCGCCGCCATGGCGGACGAGTACAAGGGGCGGTGGACCAGGGTGGCGCGGCGCCTGCACCCCTACGACGGGGTGATCAGCAAGGATGGCGACCTCACCGTGATCCATGGCGTGCACGAGCCCGCGCGCAAGGCCGGCGAGGGCGAGGCGGCGGTGCTCTACACCGTGCTGCTGCAGAACGACGGCGTCGCCGCCCAGGACGCGATGAGCACCAGGCTCGCCCAGCTCATGCAGGCACTGGCAGTGAAGGATGACCTCGCCCCACGCGCTGCGGCGGCTGCAGAGGACTGACGCCGATCGGCGCAGAAAGGCTCAGAGGACGCCGGCAGGGCATCAAATCCAGGCAGGCGCCGACAGACGCGCGTCCTCGGCCGACGAACAGCATGTGCTTTTCCCGGGGGTGGCCGCTCTAACCCGATAGGGGGACTTACCGTCACCGATCGTCAGCTGACCTGGCGAAGGAGCAAGCCGTCATGAACACCCATCGCCCCGCATTGCACGTCGCGGAAAAGACCGTGCTGGTCACGCTTTTCCTGGTCGACGCCATCTTTGTCGGTTTCATGCTGTTCTTCGTCGGCGTCTATATGGCGCGCACCGATGTCGTGCGGCTGCCGGTTGTCACCGCCGCCGGCGGCGCTCCCGCCGTGTTTCACGACCTGAGGTGTCCGGCGCAGGAACTGCGCAGTCGCGACCTGGGGCGCTCGCGCTGCCGCTAGGGCATCTTAGATGCATACATGTTGTTCCCCTCTCCCGCGTGCGGGAGAGGGGAAGATGTGTGCACGTAAAGAGAAGATGCTCTAGCCGCCGGCGCAACGGAACGGCCAAGGAACTCACGCTCCTCGCATGCCGGCGCGGCGGCGCTGGTCAGGCCGCGGCCGTGGACGAACGCGGCACGTGCCGGCGGAGGAACTCGCGGATGGCCTGATTGAAGGCGTCGTTGCGGTCGCCTGCCACCATGTGGCCGGCGCCGGCCACGTCGACCAGCTCGCAGCCCGGCAGCGTGCGCTGCAACTCCAGCGCCGCCTCCACGCTGACGATATCGCTCAGGCCACCGCGCACCAGCAGGCTGGGCACGTGCACCTTGCGCGCCGCCGCCTCCAGCCGCGTGGCGTACTCCTCCGGGTCGAGCCGGTATTCCGGCCGGATGAACTTGGGATCCCAGTGCCAGTACAGCCGCCCATCCTCGCGACGGCGCAGGTTCTTCATCAGCCCGGCCCGGCTGTCCTGCCGTGCGCGGTGCGGGTTATAGGCGGCAACCGCCTCGGCTACTTCGTCGAGACTGGCGAAGCCATTCAGCCGCTCGCCCATGAAGCGGAAGACGTTGAGCACGCCGGCGCGTTCGGGCCGCGGCACCACGTCCACCAGCACCAGCGCGCGTACCGCCGCCGGGCCGTCCTCTCCGGCCACCAGCAGCGCGGTGCCGCCGCCGAGCGAGGCGCCGACCAGCACCGGCGGCTGGTCCAGCGTGGCGATGATGCAGCGCAGGTCGGCGGCGAAGCCGTCCAGGCGGTAGTTACCGTCCGGCGACCAGGCGCTGTCGCCGTGGCCGCGCGCGTCCGGGCAGATCACACGGTAGCCCTCCGCCACCAGCTCGCGCGCCGCGCGTGCCCAGGCATGGCGGGTCTGGCCGCCGCCGTGGAGCAGGATCACCGGCGGGGCGCCGGGCTCGCCGCCGCTGGCGGCGGCGAGGCGCAGGCCGTCGCCGCCGGTGTAGTGGACCGTGTGCATGGGCCGGAGCTTACGCCGCTTCGCGCTTATCCTTCATCGCCGCGTATTTCTTCTTGCCCGGCAGGATGCCCATCAGCTTGCAGATGATGCCGAGCATGATCTCGTCGGCGCCGCCGCCGATGGAGACCAGGCGCGTATCGCGGTAGGCGCGGGCGACATTGCTCTCCCACATGTAGCCCTGGCCGCCCCAGAACTGCAGGCAGCCGTCGGTGACCTCGCGCGAGACGCGGCCGACCTTGAGCTTGGCCATCGAGGCGAGCATGGTGGCGTCGCGCCCGGCGACGTATTCCTCGGTGGCCTGGTACACCAGCGCCCTGAGTGATTCCACCTCGGTCTTCAGCTCGGCCAGGCGGAAGTGCACGTACTGGTTGTCGACGATGGATTGGCCGAAGGCCTGGCGCTGGCGGGTGTACTCGATGGTCTCGTTGATGATGTTGGTGAGGCCGTCGATGCCGCTGGCGGCGCCGAACAGGCGCTCCTCCTGGAACTGCAGCATCTGGTACATGAAGCCCATGCCCTCGCGGCCCACCAGGTTGCGCTGCGGCACGCGCACGTTGTCGAGGAAGATCATGGCGGTGTCGGAGGCGCGCATGCCGAGCTTGTCCAGCTTGGTCTTGCGGTCGATGCCCTTGGCGTCCATCGGCACGATGATCAGCGACTTGTTCTCGTGCACCTTGCCTTCGCCGGTATTCACCAGCATGCAGGCCCAGTCCGACTGGGTGCCGTTGGTGATCCACATCTTGGAGCCGTTGATGACGTAGTCGCCGCCTTCCTTGCGGGCGCTGGTCTTGATGCTGGCGACGTCGGAGCCGGCGCCGGCTTCCGACACCGCGATCGACACCACCATGTCGCCGGCGAGAGCGGGCGCCAGGTATTCCTGCTTGAGCTCTTCCGAGCCGAAGCGCGCCAGCGCCGGCGTGGCCATGTCGGTCTGCACACCGATACCCATCGGGATCGAGCCGCACAGGCAGTTGCCCAGCGCCTGCGCGAACATCACCTCGTAGGAATAGTCCAGGCCCATGCCGCCATAGGCCTCCGGCTTGGAAATGCCGAGCAGGCCCAGCCCGCCCATCTTCTTCAGCACCTCGTGCGCGGGCCAGATGCCGGCCTTTTCCCATTCCGGAACTTGCGGGTTCAGCTCCTTCTCGACGAAGGTTTTGACCTGGCGGTAGATCTCTTTGTGTTCGTGGGTAAGAAGCATTACTGTACTCCCGCAAGTGGTGCCGTGCAGACGTTATACGGAATGCGTCCTGGCAGGTCAATCAGCTGCAATTCTGGGCCCATCTGGCGCGCTGGCTGCACAGTAATGCTGGTTACCGTAGAGTGCTGGCGCCGTCCTGGCGGCACGCGCGCCGCAGCCTTTAGACTCGGCATTCCAAGCGGGAGCGTGTCCTGTTGCTGGAAGCCTTCGTGAGATAGAGGCGCCAGCTTCAGGCCAGAAACAGCTCCGGAAGTGCCGTGCCCGCCGGCTCCCGCACGCGCTCCAAGAACAGGCGCGACATCTCCGTATCGTCGACGTTGACCTCCACCATTTGCGCGCCCACCTGCTTCGCCAGCGGGATCAGGCCCGCGGCCGGGTAGACGATGGCGGAGGTGCCCACCGCCACAAACAGCTCCGCCTGGGTGATGAGATTCCGTGCCTGCTCGAACACGGCGGCGTTCACCGGGTCCTCGAACCAGGTGATGTCCGGCCGCAGCGGCGTGCCGCAGTGGGGACAGTCGCGCCGTGCATAGGCGGGTGACGCCAGGTCCTCCATCGTGCCGTGGCGCGGGCAGCGTATGCGCCACAGGCTGCCGTGCAGCTCCACCACGGACTTGGCGCCGGCGCGCTGGTGCATGCCGTCCGTGTTCTGGGTGACGATGCCCACGCCCGGGTGTGCCGCCTGCAGCGTCGCCAGGTGGCGGTGGCCGGCGTGCGGCTGGCAGGCCAGCACCTTCGCGCGGCGCTGTTCGTGGAAATCGAGTACCTTGCGCGGGTCCGTGTCGAAGGCGTCCTGGCAGGCGTATTCTTCCCAGTCATATTCCGCCCAGATGCCGCCGCGCCCGCGATAAGTGGGCACGCCGCTTTCGGCGGACATGCCGGCGCCGGTAAAAAACACCACGCGGCGGTACTCGTTCAACAGGATCGGCGTCATCATCATGAACCTCTACGACCGTTTTGTGCTGCCCTACCTGATCGACTGGGCCTGCGGCATCAAGCCGGCGCAAATGCAGCGGGCCAAGATCGTGCCGCGCGCCCAGGGCCGGGTGTTGGAGATCGGCATCGGCACCGGCCGCAACCTGCCATTTTACGATCACGCCCGGTTGCAGGAGCTTTACGGCCTGGACCCCGCGCTGCAGATGCACCGCCTGGCGCGGCGCCGCATGAAGGAGGCGGGCCTGCAGGTACACCTGCTGGATCTGCCGGCGGAGCGCATCCCGATGGAGGACGCCAGCTTCGACACCGTGCTGACCACCTACACCCTCTGCACCATCCCCGACGTGCTGGCGGCGCTGCGCGAGATGCGGCGCGTGCTGCGTCCCGGCGGCCGCCTGCTGTTCTGCGAGCACGGCGCCGCGCCGGACCCCTCGGTGCGGCGCTGGCAGGACCGGCTGACGCCCTTGTGGAAGCCGCTGGCCGGCGGCTGCCATCTCAACCGCGACATCCCGGAGCTGCTGCGGGAAGGTGGCTTCCGCATCGAGGACCTGGAGCAGATGTACCTGCCGGGGCCGCGGCCGCTGACCTACAACTACTGGGGCAGCGCTGCGGCCTGACCCTTACTTTTCCGTTTCCACCGCGATCTCGAACAGCTTGGGCCAGCGCTTGCCGGTGACGTAGAAATGCCCGCTGTGCGGATCGTGGGCGATGCCGTTGAGCACGTCGTCCTCCGGATCCCAGTTGGGTGGGCGCTGCAGGCGCTGCTCCAGCGGCGAGAGGTCCAGCCAGCCCCGCACCTCCCCGCTATCCGGTTCGATCGCCGCGATACGGTCGCTATGCCAGACGTTGGCGTAGACCAGCCCGTTGGCGTACTCCAGCTCGTTGAGTTGCTCGATCGCGGTGGCGCCGTCGTGTACCGACACATGGCCGGCTTCGCGGAAGGTCTGCGGATCCATGAAGTAGAGCAGCGCCGAGCCGTCGCTCTGGATCAGGCGGTGGCCGTCGTAAGTCAGCCCCCAGCCTTCGCCGGCATAGGAGAAGCGGCCGAGCGGCTTCAGGTCCAGGTCGTAGAGGAAGCCCACCTGCTCGCGCCAGGTGAGCTGCACGATGCGCTTGCCGGCGATGGCGATGCCCTCGCCGAACACCTCCTTGGGCAGGGCCGCCGTCTTCAGCACCCGGCCGCTGGCCACCTCGCGCATCACCAGCCGGGATTCACCGTAGCGGCCGGCGCTCTCGATCAGCCGGCCCTTGCCGTCCACCACCAGGCCCTCGGTGAAGGCGGTCGCGTCATGGGGATACTCCGCCACCAGCCGCCAGTGCAGCAGGGGCGCCTGGGCCAGCGGCTGGGCCAGGGTGGCCGCGGCGACGGCAAGGCCCAGTGCGGCTACAATTCGCATGCTGTCTATTCTCATAAAGTGGTGAAAATGATCCGCAGCATGACGGGTTACGCCCGCGCCGAACAGCAGGGCACTTGGGGACGTCTGAGCTGGGAATTGCGCTCGGTCAATCATCGTTATCTGGACGTGCAATTCAAGCTGCCGGACGAATTCCGCGTGCTGGAGCCGGACCTGCGCGCGCTGGCCACCAGCCGCCTGGGCCGCGGCAAGGTCGAGGCGGCGCTGCGCTACTCCCGCGAGGCCGCCACCACCACCGCGCCGGAGCCGGACCGCGCCCGCCTGCGCGAGCTGCGCAGCGCGCTGGCCGTGGTGGCCGAGGAGCTGGGGCCGCTGGCGCAACCCGAGCCGATGCGTGTGCTCGCCTGGCCCGGCGTGGTCCGCCAGGACGGGGGCGAGGCGGTGCTGCCGCTGGCCGAGGCCAGCGCCCTGTTCCAGCGCGCCCTGACCGATTTCACCGACACCCGCGGCCGCGAGGGCCAGCGCACCGCCGGTTTTCTGCAAGAGCGTATCGAGGCCCTGTCCGCCCTGGTCGAACGCGTACGCGGCCGCGCCCCCCAGGTGCGCACCGCCTGGCTGGAGCGACTGCGCGCCCGCTGCGCCGAGCTGGGCGTGGAGGTGGAGCCCTCACGCCTGGCGCAGGAAGTGGCCCTGGCCGCCCAGCGGCTGGACGTGGACGAGGAAATGTCCCGCTTGGGCAGCCACCTGGTGGAAGTGCGCGATACGCTGGCCCGCGATGAGGCCATCGGCCGCAGGCTCGACTTCCTGATGCAGGAGCTCAACCGCGAGGCCAACACCCTCTCCTCGAAGTCCCAGGACGCCGAGATGACGCGCTGGGCGGTGGAGATGAAGGTCATCATCGAGCAGATGCGGGAGCAGGTGCAGAATATTGAATGACGTTTCACGATGTATCGTGAAGTCTCACGAATGACCAAAAGGCCCAGTATCCACTGGGCTTTTTTGTTTCCTGACATTGCATGCCGTTTCACTGAAGCGCAGAATCCGTGTGTACCAGTCCGTGTACCAGTCGCCAGATTGGCGCGATTGTACTGGTACATGGAGCAGATGCGTGAACAAGTTGACCGATGTCCAGATTCGCGGCTGGATCAAGGCAGGGGAACGATTCGATGGGCGTGGAGATGGCGGAGGGCTATCGCTGCGCTACCCCAAGGACTGCGCGGTGCCCATGTGGCGGTTCCGCTATCGCTTTGCCGGAAAGCCGCGGGTCATGGACCTTGGCAGCTACACGACGCTGTCGCTGGCGGACGCCCGCAAGACAGCGAAAGAGTTGCGGGCAAAGGCGTCCCTCGGCCATGACGTAGCCGGCGAGAAGCAAGAGCGCAAGCGCGATGCCATCGCCAAGATCGACGCCGAGCGGCTCGCTGTCACGGTCGGTCAGCTGGCCGATGAATACTTCGAGCGCAATATCCTGGGCCGCTGGAAGCACCCCAATATTGTGCGTAGCCGGATCGAGAAGGACATCAAGCCGAACATTGGCAAGCTGGCTGTGGAGGACGTGAAGCCCGGCCACATCGACGCCATGCTGCAAACCATCGTGAAGCGCGGCGCGCGCACGGTCGCCAACGATGTGTTGCGGTGGACGCGGCGCATTTTCGACTATGCCGTCAAGCGGCACATGGTGGTTTACAACCCCGCGTCAGCCTTCGATCTGTCAGACGCGGGCGGTAAAGAGGATGGCTGGAGTCCGATATTGGCGGGTGGATTCAGGACAGGGTGCCCGCAAGCAGCGCAAGGGCCTATGTTGTCAGCGCGCCCCGCGAAGCGACTGAGCGCCATGGCACTCCGTAACTCCACGATGTGTCTTTGCGGCGTGAGCTAAAATCGTAAGCGGCGCAGGTTGAGTGCCACAGCTTGAGTCACGTTCCGAATCTGTGTACCAAGGAGTGTACCTGCTGGCGGACACACATTGCGAAACGTAAGCAAAAACAAAGTGTTCCAACTTCAATACAAATTCAGGTGCAAGAGTGACGTCCGTCGAGGTCCGTAGACGTCCGCCGACGTCCGCTACTCGATGATTACACTTTCCGAGCGGTCGAGGCCCTGTTGCCAAGCCGCCAAGCCGCCTTTGATCGAGTCAGCAATACCCAGATCACGCCGCAACCGACAGCGACCCGGCGCGGCCCTTGCGGGACGGCGTGATCACGATTTGCACGTCCTGGCCTAGCGCCGTCAGGCAGCGCATCAGCTTCTCTTCCGACACGCCACGGAACTGCCCGCGCAGTATCGCGGACAGCTTTGGCTTCGGCAGGCCGGTGATCTCCGCCGCCTTCGTCTGCGAATATCGGCGGGCCTTGAGGATGCTGGACAGACGGCTGACCAAGGCTGCCTTTACTTTCATGCTGTCCGCGTCCGGGTAGCCCAGGTCGGCATAGACGTTGGTGCTGCCGTGATGGATGGTGATGTCCACGTCTTTCATGATTTCCTCGGTACAGCCTTGCTTATAACCTGCTTCGAATGGGCCTCCGCCGCCTTCAGGCGCTGCTCGATCAGGGCAACGTCCTCTCGTGGCGTGGCTTTCCCGGACTTCGACTTCTTCTGGAAGCAATGCAGCACGTACACGGCGTTCGGGAGCTTGGCGGTGTACATGGCCCGATAGGTCTTGCCGTCGTCATCTTCCACCACTTCCATAACGCCGCCGCCGGCCTGCGTGAAGGGCTTGGCGTGGTCGTGTTTCAAACCTCGCTGCGCCAGATCCAGGGCATAGCCGAACGTATCCTGCACGTCGTCGGGTAGTGCGCTCAAATCTTTATAGGACGAGCCAAATAGGACGAGCCAATCCACTCCAGCGGCATGCTCATCAGGATTTATACCTAAATTGTACTAGCCAGACAATCACAGCGACGACTCGATGATTACACTTTCCGAGCGGTCGAAGGACTATTCCGAGAAAGTCCAAAAGTCATCCGGGGACTTCCGCTTAGTTCCGAGGTTTTTCTGTATCCAAACCGCAGTCCAGACTCTTCCGCGCACGTTCGGCGTGTTGTCGATCCTGGCGCCACCTTCCAATCAACATGTCCGCCCCTCAGCGGAGCAGCAGGCGGCTTGAGGATCGGAGGCAGGGAGCCTCAATCTAGCCTTCGCTCTGTCCGGACTCCATGTCTTCCGCCGGTTGGTTTTCGCCGATCGACATGGCGCAGATGCGCGATAAGTGTGTATAAGGCAAACCGGTTTCCGCGGCCCAGGCATTGAACTGCTCCTGCACCCGGGCAAGATCGCCCTTCGACTTGACCTCGGCGGCGATGTCCAGGCCGGCATCGCGCAGGCAGGCCACTACATCGGCAGACAGCACGAAGCCATCCCAACCCAGGAAGCGCAGCAGCATCTGGCCTGTGTTGCCGCCCAGGCGGTTGCCGCGCCGGGCCAGCACGCCGAGCAGTCCCGCCTGGTCGGAAGAGGGCCAGTCGGCGAGGAAGCTGCCGAAGCTGCCGTGTTCTTCCGCGATGTCACGGACGAAACGTGCGTTGCCGCGCACCGACTGGATTTTGGCGTTGTTGCGCACGATGCGCGCATCGCTTTTCAACTTGTTCCAGAACGCATCCGGCTTGGCCGCCAGCGTGGCCGGCTGGAAGCCCAGGAAAGCCTCTTCGAACGAGGGCCACTTGGCTTCGATCACGCGCCAGGAAAACCCGGCGCAGAACACGCGCCGCGTCATCTCGGCCAGCACGCGATCGTCGCCCAGCTGCGCCAGCCGGGCCGCTCCGGAGGCTGGCGGGAGCAGCGCTCTGAGCGCTTTTGCTCCGCCCTTGCGCCGCTCTGCGCGGGCACGGATCGGCGCAAAGGCAATGGTGCCCCCGCCGGACCGCGCGGCACTCATCCGCGTTTCCCTCCGAACCAGTTGGCCAGCGCGTCCTGGTGCTGCACCGGATCGAACTCCGTCACCCGGCTGAAACGCATCATGCCCTCACGCACGAATGGTTCGCCTGCCAGCAGTTCGTCCAGGGCCTGGCGCGACGGCGCCCGTGCCACCAGGAATCCGCCGTGGGCCGGAATCTGCGGCCCGGAAAACAGGAAGTGGCCTTCGTCGTAACCACGCTGCAGAAACGCGTGGTGCTCGTCAACCAGTCGAGCGCTCACTGCGGCGAACGGCATCAGATGTTCGCCTTCCAGCAGGAAATGCTTCATGGCCCGGATCTCGACATGAATGCGCCGCCCGGTGCGGCCTGTTTATAATATAGTGAACACTATATTACTCGGCGGGGTCAAGCACCCCCGCAGCGACAGAGGACGATCATGGGACGCCCCCGGCAATTCGACGTGGAACAAGCGGTGCACACCGCCGCCGGCCTGTTCTGGAGCAAAGGCTTCGACGGCACCTCGGTGCAGGAACTCACCGAAGCGATGGACATTACCCCGCCCAGCTTCTACTTCGCCTTCGGCAACAAGGAAGCTCTGTTCCGCCGCGCGGTGGAGGACTATCAGCAGATCCTGGCGCGCATTGCGGAGCAGGCAGTGCGCCAGGATTCGGCAAGAGCGATGGTCGAGTGCCTTCTGACCGGCTTTGTCGATTTGTTTACCGATCCCGCGCATGCGCCGGGCTGCCTGATCCTGAACAATGCGCTGCCCATCGTCGATGGGCATCCCTTCCGCCGCCGCTTCGCCGAGCAGCGCGAAGCGCTACGCCTCCAGGTTCAGCGCGTTCTCGAAGACCGGGCACGCACCGGACGCCGTGGCCTCAAGGAAGGTGCGGCCAAAGTCCAGTCACGCCTGATCGTGTCGCTGATCTGGGGCTTTGCCGTGGAAGCGCAGTCCGGCGTCAGCCGCCTCGACCTGCGCCGGGCTGCCCGCGCCGCGGCCGCATTGTGGCCGTCCTAGCATGTCGACGTCGGCAATGTGGAGGGTGAGGATCCGTTTACCAAGTGCGGCTTTGTGAGCCGAAAGGAAGTCACTATGAACCACGACATCGTCCCGGCAATGCCCAAAGATGTCGAACACCTGCTTGAGCTGATGCAGGAGTATTACGCCCACGACGGCTTGGCCTTCGACCCTGAGCGAGCCAAGGCCGCCGTTCTCGAGCTATTACGCAACAGCCAGTACGGCCAGGTCTGGACGGTGGCGGTCGGTGATGGCGTGATCGCTGGATACATGGTCCTGACCTTTGGCTACAGCCTGGAGTACCACGGGCGCGATGCCTTTGTCGATGAGCTCTACTTCCGTCCGCAGTTCCGACGGCAGGGTCTTGGTGGCGCTGCTCTCGCCTTCGCGGCCGACTACTGCAAGCGCCACCAGATCCACTCCCTGCACCTGGCAGTGGAGCACGACAATCAAGCTGCGCGCGCCTTCTATCCGACCCAGGACTTCGTCAGTCGCGGCCAGACCCTGTTCACCCGCCTGACGTGAGTAGCTCGCGGGCGTAGCGGATTTACCGATCCTGGCCGCCGTCCCGCAGGCGGGCGCGGTGGGCGGCGGCCTTTGCCCGGTTGCCGCAGACGCTCATGCTGCACCAGCGCCGGCCATGGCCCTTGGTGCGGTCGTAGAACATCAGCGTGCAGCCGAGTCCCTCGCAGGCACGCACCAGGTGAAAGTCACCGTGGCAGACCAGGTCGCCCATCGCTTCGGCGATGGGCTGTAGCAGCTGCCGGGGACTGGTCCAGCGCCGCTGCTGCGACCATTGCAGGGGCTGCAGCGATGAACCCCGCCGCGTGGGCGAGGTGACTTGCCGGTATACCGCGTCTTCGGCGAGCAGCTCGTTCAGCGGCTCCAGCTCGCGCAGCGCAGCCGCGCCGCAGGATTTTCCCGCATGCCGGCTGGCGAAGCCGCGGAACCACTCGCGTAGCGTCCGCGCCTGATCGGCCACCTCGTCCAGCTCGCCGCCGCGATCGCGGAAGGAGGCGATCACGCGCTTGTCGACGAGCTCGGCCAGTTCCAGCCAATCGAGCAGTTCGGTGCCATCGGCCAGCCATTCGATCGGTGTTACCGACGGCGTGGCGACGGTGTTGAGGAAATCCAGGGCCGGGTGGTCGCCGACGAAGAGCGGTGCGGGGCGGGAACCCTGATCGGTGCTCACAAGTTGTTGACCTCCGGTGCGGTGGTGGGCGGACCTCCATGATAACCCGTTAATTCCGCATTGACAGGTTACGTGATCTGTCATAACCTTATAAATATAATTATACAGGTTATGCCGGGTCGCTGTCTTGCCGGCGGTCCTGAATGACATCCGCAACCCGCCGTCAACGAGGAGGTCTGGTCATGATTCGCTATCGCACTGTCGCCGTGGATGGGCTGAACATCTTCTACCGGGAAGCCGGCAGGCCGGAGGCGCCGGCAGTGCTGTTGCTGCACGGCTTCCCCAGCTCTTCCCATATGTTCCGCGGGCTGCTGCCGCTGCTCGCCGACCGCTATCGCCTGGTCGCACCCGATCTGCCGGGCTTCGGCTTCTCCGACGCGCCGGACCGTGCACGTTTCCGCTACACCTTCGACAACCTGGCGAAGATCATGGAACGCTTTGCCGATAGCGTCGGCCTGAAGCGCCATGCAATCTACGTGTTCGACTACGGCGCGCCGGTGGGCTTCCGGCTGGCGCTGGCGCGGCCGGAGCGGATCAGCGCGATCGTGAGCCAGAACGGCAACGCCTATGCCGAAGGTCTCAGCGAGGGCTGGAACCCGATCCAGAAGTATTGGCAGGATCCGATCCCGGCGAATCGCTCGGCGCTGCGCGACTTCCTGACGCCGCAAGCCATACGCTGGCAGTACACCCATGGCGTGGCCGACGAGACCCTGGTCGCCCCGGAGTCCTACACGCTGGATTCGGCGCTGCTGGCCCGGCCCGGCAACGACGAGATCCAGCTCGACTTGTTCCTCGACTACGCCAGCAACGTCGCGCTGTATCCGAAGTTCCAGGAGTACTTCCGTACCCACCAGCCACCGCTGCTCGCGGCCTGGGGGCAGCACGACCCGTTTTTCCTGCCCCCTGGCGCGGAGGCGTTCAAGTGTGACAACCGCAATGCCGAGGTGCGCCTGTTCGACACCGGCCACTTCGCGCTGGAAACCCACGCCCACGAAATCGCCGCGGCGATCCGCGAATTCCTGGACAGGAAGCTCGCCTGAGCCGGCGAGCCGCCGGCGCTTCAGACCTACGAGGACACTCCCATGCCAACACCCTGGCGAGGGGGCAGTTGCGCTCATAATGCGATGGTGAGCAGAATGCGACTCAAATGATCGACTGCCCACAGGCGACGGCATCGGATGAGACTGACCAGCGCCGTTCTGGCCATTGCTGACATCAGTGGCTATACCGGCTTCGTCCACCAGAAGGACATCAGCATTGTGCATGCCGAGGAAATCATCACGGCGCTGCTCGGCTGCGTGATCGATCGCGCCTCGCATCCGCTCAACCTGAACAAGCTGGAGGGAGATGCGGCGCTGCTGTACGCCGAGTACGAGGGGGCGGCCGCGGTGGTGGTCAGCGACATCCTGGCGCAGATCGGGGCGTTCTTCGGCGGCTTCGAGCAGACGCGCCTGCGGCTGCAGCAGGACCGTTCGGGCTGCGGCTGCGAGGCCTGCCAGGGGATCGACCGGCTGCGCTTGAAGATCCTGCTGCACCTGGGCGAGATCGCGGTGAAGCAGGTGCGCCAATTCACCGAGCTGGCGGGCAAGCCGTTGATTCTGCTACACCGCCTGCTGAAGAACGGGGTGCCGGCACGCGAATACATCCTGATGACAGAGGACTTCGCCACCGCCGCACCGGCGATTGCCGGGCTGAACTGGCTGGACGAGGAGGTCGACGGCGTAGGGCCAGCACGCATTGCCTATGTTCTGGCTACGCCGGAGGCGCTCCGGCACTTACCGGTGCTGTCGGCAGGGACTTAGCCCCGGATCAGCCCTCCGCGGGGCTTTCGCCGGGATGGTTACCGATTCCTGCACGGGACCATCGGCCCAGGAAGCCGGCTCATTCACGTCCCGTGACGGTGAACGTCGCGGCTTGCTCTTCGATGTGCCGCCAGAGCTGATCTGCGATCGGCCCGTGCGGTAGGTCGCGTCGGCGCGCCGCCGTGAGTTCGACCCGGCCTCCCCGGAGATGCCTTCCGGCGATGGAGAGCAGGCGTCCGTCGCGCAGTTCCTGCTCGATCAAGAGATCATGCAAGTGGCCCCAGGCCGCGCCCTGCACGATGATCTCCTTCTTCATCAGCTGGTCGGCCACCGTCCAGCTCTGCGCGCCTTCGATGATGTAGAAGTTCGGCCTGGCGCTGTGGCGCGCCGTGTCTCGAATGACGCACTGGACGTAACTGCGCATCTGCTCGGGCGTAATGTGCTCCGAGATGGGCATGCGAAGGAATCCCGGCGCCACCACCGGGATGATCTTGACGGCGCAGAGATCGATGAACTCGAGCCGCGGGTCGGCCTTGTCGATATGGTGGATGATCAGGTCGGCTTCTCCATCGAAGAGCCGCTCCCAGGGGCCGGCGATGGCCTCGACATGCAGATGCAGCCGCGTTGCCGGATGGCGATCGAAGAAGCTACGGAGCAGGGCGAGCACCTCGCGCACCGGGCAGAGATCACCGATCACTATGCTGAGCTCGCTCTCCTCGCCCATGGCCAGTTGGCGAGCGTGGTCCTGCAAGCCGCGGAACTCCTGCAGGAACACGCGAGCCCGGTCATGGAAGGAGCGGCCGGCCTCGGTCAGAGCCACGCGATAGCCGCTGCGGTCGAGCAAGCTCAGATCGAGCTGTGCTTCCAGGTTCTTCACCGCGGCGAAAACGGTCGGCTGCGCGCGCCGGAGCTTTTCGGCCGCGGGCTGAAAGCCGCCTTCGGTCACGACGGCGTCGAAGCACTGCAACTGGTGCAAGGTGATGCCCTCGATCATCCAGTAATCCTATTAAGAACATCAGAATTTAATTCTTTTTATCAAATCTCTGGCCCCTTATAAAGGGCTGCACCCAACCGAGAGGAGGTTTCCAATGCGTGCCATTGTCATCAAGCAGCACGGCGGCCTGGATGTGCTGAGCATCGAGGAGCGCCTTGATCCCAAACCGCAAGCGGGCCGCGTGCTCATCGAGGTCAAGGCCTTCGGCGTGAACCACGCCGAGCTCCATATGCGCGAAGGAAAGTGGCCGGAGGCGACCGAGATCAGCGGCATCGAGTGCGCCGGCCTGGTCAAGGCCGATCCGGACGGGCGTTTCGTCCCGGGCCAGAAGGTCGTCGCCTTCATGGGCGGCATGGGCCGCAGCATCAACGGCAGCTATGCCGAGCTGACCAGTGTGCCTGCCGGCAATGTACTGCCGGTCAAGACCGGGCTGGCCTGGGACGCACTGGCGGCGATCCCGGAATCCTATGCCACCGCCTGGGTCGCCCTCCATGGCAATCTGGACCTCAAGCCTGGCCAGACCATCGTCATCCGCGGCGCCACATCGGCGCTGGGTCAGGCAGCGGTGAATATCGCCGCCCAGGTTGGCGCCCGCGTCATCGCCACGACGCGCAACCCGAAGCGCGCCGAGACGCTTGAGATACTGGGCGCCAAGGAAGTGGTGCTGGAAGCGCCGGACCTGCCGCAGTGCATACGCGACCGGTACCCGCAAGGCGTAGACGCAGTGCTGGAACTGGTCGGCAATAGCACCGTCGTAGGCTCGCTCACCATGGTCCGCCGCCACGGCCGCCTCTGCCTGGCCGGCTTCCTCGGCGGCCTCGGCCCGATCCCGACCTTCATGCCGGTAGCGCAACTGCCGAGTGGCGTCCACTTCAGCTTCTTCGGCAGCTTCATGTTCGGTTCGCCGGCGTTTCCGACGTCGGAGGTTCCCATGCAGACCATCGTCGAGCGGGTCGAAGACGGCACCTACAAGGCCAAGCCGGCGCGGGTCTTCCGCTTCGAGGAGATCCGCGAGGCCCATCGCCTGATGGAAGCGGGCGCGGCGAACGGCAAGATCGTCGTGCGCTTGTAAGCGGGCAGCCTCGTCAATGGATCTTGACCTCCACATAGTCTCGAACTCCTCTCGACGATCCGGTTAGCGCAGAAAGGCCAGTAGTTCTTCGTTGACGCGGTCGGCGTGGGTCCACGGAATGAAGTGCGGGGCGTCCGCGAACTCCACGAAGCGGCCGTTCTTGAGCAGCTTGGCATGGCGCCGCGAAGTGGCATCGGGCGGCAGGACGCGGTCACGGTCGCCGGCGTGCAGGATCAGCGTCGGCACCTCGTTGCACGGCAGGTCCTGGCGGAAGTCCTCGATCCAGGCGTCGATCGACTGCAAGGCGGCGAACGGCGAAGCCTGCACGGCATTGTTCCATAGCTGCTCGATCACCCGCTCGCTCACCAGCGTGCCGCCGAACTCGTCGAAGTTGAAAGTGTTCTGGATCAGGCTGAAAAGGAACGCGGCGCGGTCCTGGCGGATCGCCGCCTTGAGGTCCTCGAACACGCTGGGGTTGACGCCTTCCGGATTGTCCGCGGTCTTCAGCAGATACGGGCCGATGGTCCCGATCAATACCGCTCTGCGCACGCGCGCCGTGCCGTAACGTGCGATGTAGCGGGCGATCTCTCCGGTCCCCATGGAATAGCCGACCAGGGACACCTCGCGCAAGTCCAGCGCCGTGAGGAGGGCGTCCAGGTCGGCCGCCAGTGTATTGAAGCCGTAGCCGCTCGCCGGCCGGCTGGAGCGACCGAAGCCTCGGCGGTCGTAGGTGATGGCGCGGTACCCGGCCTCGACCAGCGTCGCGGTCTGCCGTTCCCACGAAGTGCTGTCGAACGGATAGCCGGCGATCAGGACGACCGGCCGGCCCTGGCCGTGGTCCTCGTAGTAAAGCTCGATTGCGGTGGAATTTTCCTGACCAACCTTGATCGTGCTCATCTTCTGCTCCTGAATGAAGTGGATGGACGCCGTGATCCGGACACGCACCGACCCGCCGCGGCAGCGCCTCTTGGCACCGCCACGTGACTTTGATCCGGCGAATCCTGGATAATCACAACGACCACTCCAGAATATGCCGGGCCGTTCCGCAAATCAAGAGCGATCATTGTGATAAATAAGAACTCCGCCCCCAGGCCGCGCGGGCGCCCCCGCGCCTTCGACCGCAACCGAGCGCTCGCCGCCGCCACCGCGGCGTTCTGGCAACTCGGCTACGAAGGTGCTTCCATCGCCGACCTCACCACGGCGATGGGGATCACGCCGCAGAGCCTCTATGCAGCCTTCACTTCAAAAGCCGATTTGTATCGGGAGGCATTGCAGCAGTACCTGGCCAACGCCGGTGCTTTTGGCGTCCGGGCCTTGGAAGAGGAAAAGGATGCGGTGATCGCTTTCGAACGCTTGCTGCGCGAAGCGGCGGCAGAATACACCCGGAACGATCAGCCGCGCGGATGCATGGTTTCCATCGCCGTTTCAGCTTGCGCGGTGGAGAACGCCCCGATCGCCGCTCACGCGGCGGCCCTGCGCGCGGAGTTGTTCGATCTCTTTCGGCGGCGCATCGAGCGCGGCATCAAGGAGCGGCACTTCGCGGCAGGAACCGACCCCGCCGCGCTTGCCCGCTACGTCCAGGTCATCCTGCAGGGAATTTCGTTGCAGGCTCGTGATGGGGCTGGCAAGGCCGAGTTACTCGCGGTGGCGGCCGTGGCCGCGGCTGAGTTGCGGCGGCACGGGACGCTCGGTCGCGGCAAGAGAAAATCGTGATTCCGAGCGCAGGCGTACCTGAAAACCTGCGCTCCCTGGTCGTTGCCGCGCTGGTGGCTCATACCTCCTGACACGTTCTATCTTGGGTGACAGCCCAAGCTCATAAATCGACGAACGATCGCAGAAAATTCGCGCGGCTGGGATGGCGCAGCTTGCGCAGCGCCTTGGCCTCGATCTGGCGGATACGCTCGCGGGTGACGTCGAACTGCTTGCCGACCTCTTCCAGCGTGTGGTCGGTGTTCATGCCGATACCGAAGCGCATGCGCAGCACCTTGGCTTCCCGCGGCGGCAGGCTCGCCAGCATCGCCTGAGCCACCTCGGCCAGCGACAGGGACGTGGCTACCTCGAGCGGCGACACCGCGTCCTCATCCGGGATGAAATCGCCAAGGCGCGAATCGCCATCCTCGCCGGTCGGGGTGTCCATGGAAATAGTCTCCTTGGCGACCTTGAGAATCTTATGCACCTTGTCCTCGGATAGCTCCATCTTCTCCGCCAGCTCTCGCGGAGTCGGTTCACGACCCATCTCCTGCAGCATCTGACGTCGGAGGCGGTTGAGCCGGTTGATGATTTCGATCATGTGCACCGGCACGCGGATGGTGCGCGCCTGGTCGGCGATGGAGCGGGTGATGGCCTGGCGGATCCACCAGGTGGCGTAGGTGGAGAACTTGTAGCCGCGGCGGTACTCGAACTTGTCCACCGCCTTCATCAGGCCGATGTTGCCCTCCTGGAT
>JARLJS010000088.1 GCA_031291075.1 Nevskia sp.
CGCTTACGTACTCCCAGTACGCTACGCTCCTCGCGCCTGGAAGCCCCGCCACGGTGCCCGAGCGCAGCGAGGTGGGTGCGGGCGGGGCTGACCTGGCCGCAAATCCGGGGCCAACGCAGCGTCAAAGTAATTGTCAACAGGCCCTAGTCTGGATGCGCACATGCTGTTCCCCCTCCCGCCTGCGGGAGAGGGGAACGTACCCGCTGAATTACTTGTGCGTCTTGAGCAACTCGGCAACCTTGGCCACGTAGGCCGTCATCGCCGCGTCCTTGCCGGTACCCTTGAGCTTGGCCCAGGCGTCGTACTTGGCGCGGCCGACCATGTCCAGCATACCCGGGCGAGACCCGGACACGTCGCCCTGGCTGGCCTGCTTGAACGATGCGTAGAGCGCCAGCATGTCATCGTTGCCGGGGCGCTTGGTGAGAGTCTTGACGTCCTGCTGAGCTTGCTCGAACTGAGCTTTCAAATCGGCCACGGTGGCTCCTGTTGTGGTTGTGCCGAGCCCCTTATATCAGGCCGCCCGGCCGCCCTCAACGATTGGCGTCGACCGAGCCCGCGAACGGCCGCACGCCGCTGCCGCCGACCAGCGGCACTGCCGCACCGGCCTCCACCTCGACGTTGACCAGCCAGTTGATGCGCAGCCGCAGGCCCACGCCGATCGAGGCGTACAGCGGCCGGCCGCCGGTCTGGCCGAATTCGGGATAGACGGTGCCTGCCTCGGCGATGACCAGCAGGCGCAGCCAATCCCAGTGCACCGGGCGCAGGTAGGCGCCCGCAAAGTAGTAGCCGGAGTCGCCTTCGGCGAACGAGGACGAATAGCCGCGCAGCGCCCGTGCGCCGCCCAGCGAGTAAAAGTTGTGGATATGGCCCGGCGCGCCGCCCAGGTACACGCCGGTGTTGCCGAGGAACTCCACCGTCTGGTGTGGCGTGTCGCCTACGTGCCAGTCGCGGCGATAGGAGAAGTAGTAGTTGGAAGCGGTATAGCTGGAACCCAGGCCGTCGATCGAGAACTGGCTGGCGGCGCGGAAGCGCTGGCCTTCCTCGCTGTAGATCAGGTAGCGCAGATCGTCGTAGGTGACGTAGACCACCGGCCCCAGCGCCTCGCCAGGAGACGGGGGAGCGAACGGGCCGCTGGTGGAATCGCGCTGCCAGGACAGCCCGCCGGCGACGCTCCAGCCCTTGCTGGGGTGCTCGCTGGCAAACGCATAGGAGGCGACGACCTGCGCGTTCTCGAAAGTTTCCTTGTAGGGCTGGCCCTGCGGGTTGAGGGAATCCTGGCTGATATAGCCGAGCGAGCCGGACACCCCGTAGTGAGTGTCGTCCAGGAACGGCAGGCTGTAGCTGGCCTGGGCATTGGTCTGTCCGGTCTTGTCGGGATCGTGCAGCTTCAGCTTGGTGGCCTGCACGTTCAGGGTGTGGTTGAGTCCCCACAGGTTGTTCCAGCGCAGTTGACCGCCGTAGCCGTATTCGCCGTTGGAGTTCCCCTGCACCCGCGGCACCGGCAGGATGTACCACTTCTCGTGCACCCGGAACAGCAGCCGCACACCGCCGTCCACCGGCCGGCTTTCCACCTCGACCGACTTGAACAGGCCCAGGTCCTGCACCGCCTGGCGGCTGCGCTCGATCGCCGCCGGGTCGGCCGGGTCGCCGACGTGCACCAGCAGCTCGCGCTGCATGGTTTCCGGCCTGGTGACGTCGTTGCCGGCGAAGTCGATGGTGCGGATCGTCGGCCAGCCGGCGGCGCGGGCGGCGCAAGCGACCAGGCAGAGCGCGATCAGCAGGGCTGCGCGCGGCAGACGAATGTCGGGAAGGGCACTCATGAACCCATCATCAGCCCGGGCAGCCCGGCCGTACAACGATCTAGATCAATTCACCGGACCGCCGGGACTCAAGCCCGGACGAGCGTGACGAAGCTGTAGGGCCAGGCGTGGCGCGGGTCGGCCGGGTGGTCCTCCCGCGCCATCTCCCGCCACTGCGCCGGGTCGAACTGCGGGAAGCGGGTGTCGCCCTCCACCGCCGCGTGTACCCGGGTCAGCTCTAGGCGCTGCGCCAGCGGCAGGGTCAGCCGGTACAGCTCCGCCCCGCCGATGACCATCAACTGGCCCTGCGGGGGCTGCGCCAGGACCGTCTCCAGGTCGTGGAACACCCGCACCCCCGCCGGTGCGAAGCCGGGCTGGCGGGTCAGCACCCAGTTGCTGCGACCGTCCAGGGGCTTGCCGAGCGATTCAAAGGTCTTGCGGCCCATCAGGACGGTGTTGCCCAGAGTCAGGCGCCGGAACCGCTTCAAGTCCTCCGGCAGGCGCCAGGGCAGGCCGCCGTCGCGACCGATCACGCCGTTTTCGGCAACCGCGGCGACCAGGGTCAGGACTGCGGTCAGTGCCGGCACCATCACACCGCCACGGCGGCCTTGATGTGCGGGTGGGCCTGGTAGTTCTCCAGCGTGAAGTCCTCCAGCCGGAACGCGAACAGGTCCTTCACCTCCGGATTGAGCCGCATGGTCGGCGGCGGCAGAAGCTCACGGCCGAGTTGCAGGCGGGCCTGCTCCAGGTGGTTGGAATAGAGGTGGCAGTCGCCGCCGGTCCAGATGAATTCGCCCGGCTGGAAGCCGCTCACCTGCGCCACCATCATGGTCAGCAGGGCGTAGGAGGCGATGTTGAACGGCACGCCGAGGAAGATATCGGCGCTGCGCTGATAAAGCTGGCAGGACAGCCGGCCGCCGGCGGTGTAGAACTGGAACAGGGCATGGCAGGGCATCAGCGCCATGCTGTCGAGCTCGCCCACGTTCCAGGCCGACACCAGCATGCGGCGCGAGTCCGGGCTCTTCCTGAGCTGCTCCAGCAGGATGGCGATCTGGTCGATGTGGCGGCCGTCCGCGGTGGGCCAGGAGCGCCATTGACGGCCATAGACCGGGCCCAGTTCGCCGTCGGCGTCGGCCCATTCGTCCCAGATCGACACGCCGTGCTCATGCAGGTAGCGCACGTTGGTCTCGCCGCGCAGGAACCACAGCAGCTCGACGATGATCGAGCGGGTGTGCAGCTTCTTGGTGGTGAGCAGCGGGAACCCCTGCCGCAGGTCGAAACGCATCTGGTGACCGAACACCGAGCGCGTGCCGGTGCCGGTACGGTCGCTCTTTTCCACGCCGTGTTCCAGCACGTGGCGCATCAGATCGAGATACTGCTTCACCGCCCTACACCTCCACCTTGAAACCGGCGTCCAACTCCGAGCCGGGGATGCCGCCACGCAGACCCCAGTCCTCGCGGGGCACCTCGTACAGTATGACGCGGACGTCCGCCGGCGCCACGCCGAAGTCGCCGAGGCACCGCACCAGGGCCTGGTACAGGCTGCGCTTGGCGGCCAGGCTGCGGCCGGGGAACAGGGATACTTCGACCAGGGTGAAATTTTCCGAGGCCTGGGCTGCCACCGCGAAGTCGTCCGGCTCGAACGCCTGCAGACGCACCGAGCGATCGTGCGCGGGAATGCCGATCGACTCCACCAGGGCGGCGTGGACGGCGTCGATGATCGCCCGGCGTTCGGCCGGCGGGCGGGGCTTGCGGATGGAGACGAGCGTACTGGGCAAGATCAGGCACCCGGCTTGCGGCGCAGGGCCATCCACACGAAGGCCGCGCCGAACAGGAACATCGGCACGCAGAGCTGCATGCCCATGGTGAACCAACCGGTGCCGTACAGATAGCCGAGCTGGGCATCGGGCAGGCGCACGAACTCGATGGCGAAGCGGAAACTGGCGTAGAGCATCAGGAACAGTCCGCTGATCAGCCCTCGTGGCGTCGGCCGGGTGCCGACCCACCAGAGGATCCCCAGCAGCACCAGCCCCTCGAGGCCGGCTTCATAGAGCTGGCTGGGGTGGCGCGGGACGTCGTCGTGGGCGCTCTGGAACACCATGCCCCAGGGCAGGGTGGTGGGGGCGCCCCACAGCTCGCCGTTGATGAAATTGCCGATACGGCCGGTGAACAGGCCAAAGGGGGTCAGCACCGCGCAGAAGTCCGCCACCTCCCAGAAGGTCAGCTTCTGGTGGCGGGCGAACACCGCCATGGCGACGATCACGCCCATCAGGCCGCCGTGGAAGGCCATGCCGCCGTCCCAGATGCGGAACACCACCAGGGGGTCCTGCGCCACCAGCCAGTGCCCTTGGGCATCGTAGGCGTAGAACAGCATGTAGCCGATGCGGCCGCCGAGGATGACGCCCAGCACCACATAGAAAAGGACATCGCCGACACGTTCGCGCGGCCAGTTCACGTGCGGCCACCTGGCGCGGATGGTGCCGAGCCACCAGGCCCCCCAGAACCCCAGCAGGTACATCAGACCGTACCAATGCACTTTCAGGGGACCCAGGCGGACGGCGACCGGGTCGATGTTGGGATGGGTGAGCATGAGCCGGTTCTGATTCTGTGTGACGCGGGTTGAGGGCCAGGAGGCTGGCAGCGGGCAGCGCGGATTGTAACAAGTGAGGGGTGAGGAGTGAGGTCGGGCCTTCGGCCCTGTGAGGGGACAAGCCTGTCTCCTCACTCCTCACAGCCCGCGCAGCGGGCAACCTCACCCTTCACCGTTCTTCTGCGCCGCCCACGGCGCAGAAGAACGCCTTCAGATAGCGCGTCTCCGGGATCGCCGGGTGCACCGGGTGGTCGGGGCCCTGCCCGCCCTGCTCCAGGATCTGCAAGCGCCTGCAGGCGGCGCGCGATTCGCGCAGCAGCAGGCGCTGCAGCTCGGCCGGCTCCAGGTGGTAGGAGCAGGAGCAGGACACCAGGAACCCGCCCGGCGCCAGCAGGTTGATGGCGGCGCGGTTGAGCCGGGAGTACAGGGTCAGCCCCTCGGCATGGTCCTTCTTGCGCTTGATCAGCGCCGGGGGGTCGACGATCACCAGCTCGAAGCGGCGGCCGTCAGCGGCGAGTTGCTTGAGCACGTCCAGGGCCTGGCCGCGCAGCGCTTCGAGTTGGACGCCGTTGAGGGACGCATTGTGCTGCGCCGCCTCCAGCGCGGCGGCGGAGCTGTCGACGCAAGCCACCTCCCGTGCCCCGTGGCGGTGCGCCCGCAGGGCCCAGCCGCCGACATAGCTGAACACGTCCAGCACCCGCGCGCCGGGCGCGTAGCGCGCAAGGCGGTCGCGGTTGTCGCGCTGGTCGTAGAACCAGCCGGTCTTCTGGCCGCCGCGCATCGCCACCTCGAAGCGTACTCCGTCCTCCTCGATCGTCACCGCCGAAGGCACCTCGCCCAGCTCTTCCACGTACAGGGGCAGACCTTCCGCCTCCCGCGCGGAGGAGTCGTTGCGCAGCACGATGCCGCGCGGCCGGAACAGGGCGCGCAGGGCGTCCAGCAGCTGCGGCTTCAGGTTCTCCATGCCGGCGGTGCCGATCTGCACCACGTAGACGTCGTCGTAGCGGTCGATCACCAGTCCCGGCAGGGCGTCCCCCTCGCCATGAACCAGGCGATAATGGGGCTTGCCGTAGAGTCGCTGGCGCAGGGCGGCGGCGGCGGCGAGGCGGCGCTCGAACCAGGCGACGTCGATGGCGGCGTCGCCCTGGCCCGTCAGCAGCCGTCCGCACAATAGGGCGTGTGGATTGAGATACCCGGTGCCGAGCGGCCTGCCACCGGCGTCTTCGAACCGGCACAGCGCCCCCTGCGGGAGCTGCTTCAGGGGGGTCCGCTCGGTATCGATCTCGTTGGAATAGACCCACAGGTGCCCGGCCCGGAGGCGGCGCTCTTCTTGGGGTTTCAGACGCAGGACTATGTCGGGCACGGCTTTCGCTTACAAAGTTGGAACGCGTTGTGCAAGCTGCGATCGGGGGAACGTTCGCGTATCATACGCGGCATCTGTTTCTGGCCGCCGCCAACCGCGCTCGGGGCTGTTTGGGGCTTCCCGCCGTATGTGGCCGGCGTAGCGCAACCTTTCGTCGAGACTGGGCGTGCATTTCCTGATCGAAAACTTACCTCGCTCGCCGCAAACCTGGGCCTTCCTGGTCTACACCGTGGCGGTGCTGGGCGTGGTGTTGCTGATGCTGGGCCTGTCCTGGGTGTTGGGGGGACGGGACCAGGGCCGTGCCAAGAATGACCCGTTCGAATCCGGCGTGGTGTCGGTGGGCAGCGGCCGCCTGCGCATCTCGGCCAAGTTCTACCTGGTGGCGATGTTCTTCGTCATCTTCGACCTGGAGGCGGTGTTCCTGTACGCCTGGGCGGTGTCCCTGCGCGACAGCGGCTGGCCGGGCTTCGTCGAGGCGGCCATCTTCATCGTGGTGCTGCTGGTCGGCCTGGTCTACGTCTGGCGCCTGGGCGGCCTCGACTGGGCGCCCAAACCCCGCCTGCAGAAGCTGCGCGAAGCCGCCGCTGCCAAGAAACCCTGAGTAAGCCGCCATGGAATATTCGCTGACCCGCATCGACCCCCACGCCAAGCGCTCGCCCACCCCGGCGGGCGTCAACGCGGGCACCGGCTACATCGAGGAACAGGTCAAGCGCACGGTGCTGACCACCACGCTGGACAAGGTGGTGAACTGGGGCCGCAAGAACTCGATCTGGCCGTACAACTTCGGCCTGTCCTGCTGCTACGTGGAGATGGCCACCGCCTTCACCTCGCCGCACGACCTGGCCCGCTTCGGCGCCGAGGTGATCCGGGCCAGCCCGCGCCAGGCCGACCTGATGGTGATCGCCGGCACCTGCTTCATCAAGATGGCGCCGGTGGTGCAGCGCCTGTACGAACAGATGGTGGAGCCGCGCTGGGTCATCTCGATGGGTTCCTGCGCCAATTCCGGCGGCATGTACGATATTTATTCGGTTGTGCAGGGGGTGGACAAGTTCCTGCCCGTCGATGTCTACATCCCGGGCTGCCCGCCGCGGCCGGAGGCGTTCCTGCAGGCCCTGATGCTGCTGCAGAACGCCATCGACAAGGAAAGCCGCCCGCTGTCGTGGGTGGTGGGCGACCAGGGCGTGTACCGCATGCCGATGCCGGCGCAGCGCGACGTCAAGCTGGCCGAGCGCCAGGCGCAGACCACCCTGCGCACCCCGGATCAGGTGTAATGCCTATGACGCGCATCAATTCCAGTAACGCACAAAGGCGGGACAGTATCTGATGGCCGACGACGCACCCGCCCCGACCAGCCCCGCCGTGACGCCGGCCACCCTGCCGGAAGTGGTGCGCGAGCTGTACGCGCGCTTCGGCGAGAACCTGTTCGTGCTGCAGCCCACCAAGGACGGCGTGCCGACCCTGTGGGTGCCGAAGGAGCGCTACGCCGAGGTGCTGGCCTTCCTCAAGAACGAGGTGCCACGCCCGTACAAGATGCTGCTCGATCTGAGCGCGGTGGACGAGCGCCTGCGCCGTCACCGCGAGGGCCTGCCGCCGGCGGACTTCACCCTGTTCTACCACCTGCTGTCGATCGAGCGCGACATCGCCACCCGCGGCGCCGGCGACGTGCGCATCAAGGTGGCGTTGCAGGGCGACGCGCCGTCGGTCCCCACGCTGTGCAAGCTGTGGGCCAATGCCAACTGGTACGAGCGCGAGGTGTGGGACCTGTTCGGCATCGTGTTCGAGGGCCATCCCAATCTGCAGCGCATCCTGCTGCCGCGCACATGGAAGGGCCACCCGCTGCGCAAGGACTACCCGGCGCGCGCCACCGAGTTCGACCCGTTCATGCTCGACGCGGCCCGCCAGGACGCCGAGCAGGAAGGCCTCATGTTCAAGCCCGAGGAATGGGGCATGAAGCGGTCCGAGACGGACCACGATTTCATGTTCCTCAACCTGGGCCCCAACCATCCCAGCGCCCACGGCGCCTTCCGCATCGTGCTGCAGCTCGACGGCGAGGAGATCGTGGACTGCGTGCCGGACATCGGCTACCACCACCGCGGCGCCGAAAAGATGGCGGAGCGCCAGTCCTGGCACACCTTCATCCCGTACACGGACCGCATCGACTACCTGGGCGGGGTGATGAACAACCTGCCCTACGTGCTGGCGGTGGAGAAGCTGGCCGGCATCGAGGTGCCGGACCGGGTCAAAACCATCCGCGTGATGATGACCGAGTTCTTCCGCATCACCTCGCACCTGCTGTTCCTGGGCACCTATATCCAGGACGTGGGGGCGATGACGCCGATCTTCTTCATGTTCACCGACCGCATGAAGGCCTACGACGTGATCGAGGCCATCACCGGTTTCCGCATGCACCCGGCCTGGTTCCGCATCGGCGGCGTGGCCCACGACCTGCCCAAGGGCTGGGACCGGCTGGTGCGCGAGTTCGTGGAATGGCTGCCGCGGCGCCTGGACGAGTACGAAAAGGCCGCCATGAAGAACGGCATCCTGCGCGCCCGCACCATCAGCGTGGCACAGTACAACACCGCTGAAGCGATCGAATGGGGCGCTACCGGCCCCGGCCTGCGCGCCACCGGCTGCAACTACGACCTGCGTAAGGCCCGCCCCTACTCCGGCTACGAGAACTTCGAGTTCGAAGTGCCGCTGGCCAGCAATGGCGACGCCTACGACCGCGGCATGGTGCGCCTGGAGGAGATGCGGCAGAGCGTGCGCATCATCAAGCAGTGCCTGGACCACATGCCGGCCGGTCCCTACAAGGCCGACCATCCCCTCACCTGCCCGCCGCCGAAGGAACGCACGCTGCAGGACATCGAGACCCTCATCACCCATTTCCTGGGCGTGTCCTGGGGGCCGGTGATGCCGCCGGGCGAATCCTCGCAGTTGATCGAGGCCACCAAGGGCATCAACAGCTACTACCTGAGCAGCGACGGCAGCACCACCAGCTACCGCACCCGTATCCGTACTCCCAGTTTCCCGCACCTGCAGATGATCCCTTACGTGATCAACGGCAGCATGATCCCGGACCTGATCATGCTGCTCGCCTCCATTGACTTCGTAATGGCAGACGTCGACCGTTAGACCCGATATGAGCGAAGCCGCCATCAAACTCGCCGACCTGCCCGCCGCCAGGCCGTTCATGCTGCATCCGGACGACCGCGCCGCGATCGAGCACGAGACGCACCACTACGAAGACCCGCGCGCCGCCAGCATCGAGGCGCTGAAGATCGTGCAGCATCGCCACGGCTGGGTGCCCGACGGCGCCCTCGCCGCAATCGGCGAGGTGCTCGGCATCCCGGCCTCCGACGTGGAGGGCGTGGCCACCTTCTACAACCTGATCTTCCGCCGCCCGGTGGGCCGACACGTGATCAAGGTGTGCGACAGCGTGTCCTGCTTCCTCACCGGCTACGACGAGGTCAAGCAGGCGTTCCAGGCCAGGCTGGGCATCGGCCTGGGCCACACCACCCCGGACAACCGCTTCACCCTGCTGCCGATCTGCTGCCTCGGCGCCTGCGACAAGGGCCCGGTGCTGATGATCGACGAGGACACGCACGTCAACGTGCAGCCCGACCACATCAACGAGCTGTTGGAGCAATACAAGTGAGCTCCGCCCTGGCATCCCGCGCTCTTGATCCCCTCTCCCTCTGGGAGAGGGCTAGGGTGAGGGCCGCCGGAGCGACCATGCCCGACAACTACCGCAAACCTTTGACCAGAATTCTTCGGCAGCGAATGACCGATGCCGAGGCGAGGATGTGGTTTTTGCTACGCGGTCGCCGTCTAATGGGGGCGAAGTTCCGCCGTCAATATCCGATCGGCTCGTATACCGTCGACTTCTTCTGTCATGAATATGGCTTGGTCATCGAAATCGACGGCGGACAGCATCTCGAAAACCACAAGGACGGGATACGTACCCGCTTTCTCGAAGAACAGGGGTATATGGTTCTCCGTTTCTGGAATGACGAGGTATTAAAGAATCAAGATGGCGTGCTCGATAGAATTCGGGAAGTCCTACTAACCCGCGCGCCCTCACCCGCCGCTTCGCGGCGGCCTCTCCCAGAGGGAGAGGCGAACAAGAACGAAGGATCCGGGACATGATGTCGGCCGATACCCACCCGCTGACCTATCGCGTCAACCTGGCGCAGCCGCTGGACCTCAAGGGCTACGAGGCGCAGGAAGGCTATGCCGCCCTGCGCAAGGCGCTCAAGGAGATGCAGCCGGGCGACGTCACCAAGGTGGTGAAGGACGCCAACCTGCGCGGCCGCGGCGGCGCAGGCTTCCCCACCGGCGTGAAGTGGGGCTTGGTGCCGATGGGCGCGGATGCGCCCAAGCAGAAATACCTGGTGTGCAACGCCGACGAGATGGAGCCGGGCACCTTCAAGGACCGGTTGCTGATGGAGGGCGCGCCGCACCAGATGGTGGAGGCGATGATCGTCGCCGCCTGGGCGCTGCAGGCCAGCCGCGGCTACATCTTCCTGCGCGGCGAGTACGTGGTGGCGGCGGAGCGGCTCAACCGCGCCATCGCCGAGGCCAAGGCCGCCGGCTACCTCGGCGCCGACATCCTCGGCACCGGCTGGAGCTACGAGCTGTTCGTGCACACCGGCGCCGGCCGCTACATCTGCGGCGAGGAAACCGCGCTGCTCAACTCGCTGGAAGGCCGCCGCGCCAACCCGCGCGCCAAGCCGCCGTTCCCCCAGATCGCCGGCCTGTGGGGCAAGCCGACGGTGGTGAACAACGTCGAGACCCTCTGCAACGTGCCGCACATCGTGCTGCGCGGCGGCACCTGGTTCCAGGGCCTGTCGCAGGGCAAGAGCAAGGACGCCGGCACCAAGCTGTACGGGGTGTCCGGCCGCGCCAGGCGCACCGGCTGCTGGGAGCTGCCGTTCGGCACCAGCGCCCGCGAGCTGCTGGAGGTGCACGCCGGCGGCATGAAGGACGGCCTCAAGCTCAAGTGCTGGCTGCCGGGCGGCGCCTCCACCGACTTCCTGATGCCGGAACACCTGGACCTGGCGATGGACTTCGACACCATCGCCAAGGCCGGCAGCCGTATGGGCACCGGCCTGATCACGGTGGTGGACGATAAGCAGAACATCGTCTCGGTGGTGCGCAACCTCGAGGAATTCTTCGCCCGCGAGTCCTGCGGCTGGTGCACCCCCTGCCGCGACGGGCTGCCCTGGACCGAGAAGGTGCTGGCCGCGCTGGAGCAAGGCCAGGGCCGCCCCGGCGACCTGGAGGTGCTGGAGCAGCTCACCCGCTTCCTCGGCCCGGGCAAGACCTTCTGCGCCCACGCACCCGGCGCGATGGAGCCGCTGCAGTCGGCGCTCAAGTATTTCCGCGCCGAGTTCGAGGCCTGCATCGCCAAGCCGGACGCCAGGGTGGCTGCGTGAACAGACCCTCCGCGAGTGCCTGCACCGTGCGTTCGGCACGCAAGCAGCGCGAATTGCCTTCGGATGACAAGATGGGACACGCCTACGCCAAGATCACGCTGCGCAACCCGCGCAAGCCCGATTTAAAACCGGTACACGTCACGGCGCTGGCGGATACCGGAGCATTTCTGCTTTGTATTCCCCAGCACATTGCCCTGCAACTTGAATTGGATACTGCCGATCATCGGGAGGTCACGCTTGCCGACGGCCGCACGGAAAAGTTTCCGTATGTGGGCCCGATCGAGCTGAGCTTCGAAAAGCGGCGTTGCTTTGTCGGAGCAATGGTGATGGGCGACGAGACCTTGTTGGGCGCTGTGCCGATGGAGGACATGGACTTAGTCGTCGCGCCCCTGCGGGGCACTGTTGCCGTGAATCCGGACAGCCCCAACCTCGCGCACCTAAAGGCGAAGTGAACCACCTATGGCGACGATTCACGTAGACGGCAAGCAGTACGAGGTCGACGGCAGCGACAACCTGCTGCACGCCTGCCTGTCCCTGGGGCTGGACATCCCCTACTTCTGCTGGCACCCGGCGCTGGGCAGCGTGGGCGCCTGCCGCCAGTGCGCGGTGAAGCAGTACCGCGACGCCAACGACAAGCAGGGCCGCCTGGTGATGTCGTGCATGACGCCCTCGGCCGACGGCACCTACATCTCCATCTCCGACGAGGAAGCCAAGAGCTTCCGCGCCAGCGTGGTGGAGTGGCTGATGACCAACCACCCGCACGACTGCCCGGTGTGCGAGGAAGGCGGCCACTGCCACCTGCAGGACATGACGGTGATGACCGGCCACGCCGCGCGGCGCTACCGCTTCACCAAGCGCACCCACCAGAACCAGTACCTGGGGCCGTTCATCAACCACGAGATGAATCGCTGCATCGCCTGCTACCGCTGCGTGCGCTATTACAAGGACTACGCCGGCGGCACCGACCTGGGCGTGTACGGCACCGCCGCCAACGTGTATTTCGGCCGCGACACCGACGGCGTGCTGGAGAGCGAGTTCTCCGGCAACCTGGTCGAGGTCTGCCCCACCGGCGTGTTCACCGACAAGACCCACGGCGAGCGCTACAACCGCAAGTGGGACATGCAGTTCGCACCCTCCGTCTGCCAGGGCTGCTCGCTCGGCTGCAACACGTCGCCGGGCGAACGCTACGGCGAGCTGCGCCGCATCGAGAACCGCTACAACGGCGTGGTGAACCATTACTTCCTGTGCGACCGCGGCCGCTTCGGCTACGGCTTCGTCAACCGCAAGGACCGTCCGCGCCGGCCGCTGGTCAGGCGCGACGGCAGCCAGGTGGTGGTGGACGCCAACGAGGCGGTGGTGCACGCCGCCAACCTGCTCAAGTCGGCCAGGCGGGTGATCGGCATCGGCTCACCGCGCGCCAGCCTGGAGGCGAACTACGCCCTGCGCAAGCTGGTCGGCGCCGACAACTTCTTCGACGGCCACGCCGCCGCCGAGGGCGCGCTGGTACGCAAGGCGGCCCAGATCCTGCAGCAGGGGCATGTGCGCATCCCCAGCCTGCGCGTGATCGAGCAGGCCGACGCCGCCTTCGTGCTCGGCGAGGACGTCAGCAACACCGCGCCGCGCACCGCGCTGGCGCTGCGCCAGACAGCCCGCGGCCGCCATGCCACGCTGGCCGCGCAGAAGCACATCGCGGACTGGCAGGCCGCCGCCCTGGCCGACATCGGCCAGCGCGCCCGTAATCCGGTTTTCATCGCCAGCGTCGCGCCCACGCGCATCGACGACATCGCCAGCTGCACCCTGCACGCCGCGCCGGAAGACCTGGCCCGGCTCGGCTTCGCGGTGGCGAACGCGATCGACCCCGCCGCCCCGGCGGTGGCCGGGCTCGACCCGGACAGCGCGGCACTGGCGCGCACCATCGCCGACAGCCTGCTGGCCGCGGAACGGCCACTGGTCGTATCGGGCACCGGTGCCGGCCTGGACGCGGTGATCGAAGCCGCCACCAACGTGACCCGCGCGTTGCAGGCCAAGGGCAAGCACGTCGAGCTGAGCCTGGTGGTGCCGGAAGCCAACAGCCTGGGGCTGGCGCTGATGCAGCCGGCCGGGATCGAACAGGCCCTGGACCTGCTGCAGCGCGGCGAGGCCGACGCCGTGGTGGTTCTGGAAAACGACCTGTACCGCCGCGCTCCGCGCGCCCGGGTCGACGCCGCCCTGAAGAACGCCAAGCTGGTGGTCGCCGACCACCAGCTCACCGCCATGGCGGAAGGCGCCGGGGTGCTGCTGTCCGCCGCCAGCTTCGCCGAAGGCGACGGCACCATGGTCAACAATGAAGGCCGCGCCCAGCGCTACTTCCAGGTGTACGACCCGGCCTACTACGATGCCACCGTGCAGGTGCGCGAGGCCTGGTACTGGCTGCGCGACCTGCGCGCCCAGGTCCACGGCGTGGCGGTCGACTGGCAGCATTTCGACGATGTCAATGCCGCCTGCGCGCAGGAACTGCCGCAGCTCGCCGGCATGGTCAAGGCGGCGCCGAACGCGCAGTTCCGCATGCGCGGCCTCAAGGTTGCGCGCGAGCCGCACCGCTACAGCGGCCGCACCGCGATGCGCGCCAACATCTCGGTGCACGAGCCGCGTGCCTCGCAGGATCCCGACACGGCGCTGGCGTTCTCCATGGAAGGCCATCACGGCATCGAAGCCGGCCAGCTGCCCTCCTCGCTCATCCCCTTCGCCTGGTCGCCGGGCTGGAACTCGCCGCAATCCTGGAACAAGTTCCAGGACGAGGTGGGCGGCCACCTGCGCGGCGGCGACCCCGGCGTCCGCCTGTTCGACCCGCTGCACAATCCGCCGGCGGCCAGCTATTTCGATCGCATTCCGCCAGCCTTCGTCGCCACCGCCGGCCAGTGGCGCGGCGTGGCACTGCATCACATTTTCGGCGGCGAGGAGCTGTCGGCGCGCGCGGCGCCCATCGCCGAGCGCGCGCCCAAGCCGTATGTCGCGCTCAACCCGCAGGACGCGGCCGATCTCGGCGCGGGCGCCGACGAGCCGCTGGACGTGTGGGTGGAGGACGCCGCGCTGCGCCTGCCGCTGCGCCTGCTGCCGCAGCTGCCGCGCGGCGCGGCCGGCCTGCCGGTGGGGCTGGAGGCCATGGCCTACGCCGAGTCCGGCATGACGGTGCGCCTGTCACGAGTGAGGAGCAGCACGTGATGAGCTGGCTATCCCCCCAAGTGATCGACGTCATCGTCGCCTGCCTCAAGGCGCTGGTGCTGCTGTTCGGCTCGGTCATCGTCGCCGCCTTGGTGATCTGGGTGGAGCGGCGCCTGCTCGGCGTGTGGCAGGTCCGCTACGGCCCGAACCGCGTCGGCCCCCTGGGGCTGGGGCAGGTGGTGGCGGACATGGTCAAGATCTTCTTCAAGGAAGACTGGATTCCGCCGTTCGTCGACAAGCCGGCGTTCCTGATCGCGCCGATGGTGGCGATGACCACCATGATGATGGCCTTCGTGCTGGTGCCGGTGGCGCCGGGCTGGGCGGTGGCCGGCGATCTCAACGTGGGCGTGCTGCTGTTCTTCGCCCTGGCCGGCCTGGCGGTGTACGCGGTGATGCTGGGCGGCTGGTCCAGCAACAGCAAGTACGCCCTGCTCGGCGGCCTGCGCTCGGCGGCGCAGATGCTCAGCTACGAGGTGTTCATGGGGGTGGCGCTGATGGGCGTGGTGATGGAGACCGGCTCGTTCGCGGTCAACGACATCGTGGCCTACCAGGGCGCCCATCACTGGTTCATCCTCACCCAGTTTTTCGGCTTCTGCACCTTCTCGCTTGCCGCCGTGGCCACCACCCACCGCCACCCGTTCGACCTGCCGGAAGCGGAGCAGGAACTGGCCGCCGGCTACCACACCGAATATTCCGGCATGAAGTTCGGCATGTTCTTCGTGGCGGAGTACGTCGGCGTGGTGGTCGTCTCCGGCCTACTGACCACGCTGTATTTCGGCGGCTGGCACGGCCCGCTGGCGGAACGCTGGCCACTGCTGGGGTTCGTTTGGTTCTTCATCAAGACCTTTTTCTTCATCATGCTGTTCATCCTGCTGCGCGGCGCGCTGCCGCGGCCCCGCTACGACCAGGTGATGGCGGGCGGCTGGAAGTTCTGCCTGCCCCTGGCACTGGTCAACATGCTGGTCACCGGCGCCGTGATCCTGGCGCGGCAGGGAGGTTGATACCGTGAAACAGTTCTTCGGCAATCTCGGGCTCATCCTGGGCGGGGTGTACAGCAATCTGCGCAGCATGGTGATGGTAGCCAGCCACACCTTCCGCAAGCGCGACACCATCCAGTACCCGGAGCAGAAGCCCTATGTGCCGCCCCGCTACCGCGGCCGCATCGTGCTGACGCGCGATCCCGACGGCGAGGAGCGCTGCGTGGCGTGCAACCTGTGCGCCGCGGCCTGCCCGGTAGGCTGCATCTCGCTGCAGAAGGCCGAGCAGGACGACGGCCGCTGGTACCCGGAGTTCTTCCGCATCAACTTCTCGCGCTGCATCTTCTGCGGCCTGTGCGAGGAGGCCTGCCCCACCAACGCGATCCAGCTCACGCCGGACTTCGAGCTGGGCGAGTACCGCCGACAGGACCTGGTGTACGAGAAGGAGCACCTGCTGATCAGCGGCACCGGCAAGTACCCGGACTACAACTTCTACCGCATTGCCGGCCTCAGCATCGCCGGCAAGCCCAAGGGCGCCGCGCACAACGAGGCGCAGCCGGTGGACGTGAAGTCGTTGTTGCCCTGAGTGCAGACCGGAAATGATCGAAATGCAAGAACAGTCCGCAAATGAACGCCAATGCACGCAAATAGACTGCTCGGACAGATTTTTATTTGCGTTTGTTTGCGTTCATTTGCGGATTGTCGTGCCCGGTTTGCGCAATAGGCTCTAGGGACTATGGAAATCGCGTTCTACCTCGCAGGCGCCATCGCGGTCATCGCCACCGTGCTGGCTGTGACCAACACCAACCCCGTGCACGCCCTGCTCTACCTGATCGCCTCGCTGCTGGCGGTGGCGATGGTGTTCTTTGCCATCGGCGCGCCGTTCGCGGGCATCCTGGAGATCATCGTCTACGCCGGCGCCATCATGGTGCTGTTCGTGTTCGTGGTGATGATGCTGAACCTGGGACGTGCCGCCATCGAGCAGGAGAAACGCTGGCTCAGGCCGGGCGTGTGGATCGGTCCGACGGTGCTGTGGGCCGCCCTGCTGATCGAGCTGATGCATGTGCTGTGGCCACTGGGGTTCAACCAGCCGGTCGGCCAGGCGGTCGGCGCGCGGGTGGTCGGCATCGCGCTGTTCGGGCCTTACCTGCTGGCGGTGGAACTGGCGTCGATGCTGCTGCTGGCGGCGCTGGTTGCGGCCTTCCACATGGGCCGGCACGATTGATCGAAGCTGCGATAACAACCAAGCCGGGTACGGCCTGCGACGGCACATTTTAGGGAATGAACGAACTGGAACCATGAACGGAGTGAGCGCCATACCGCTGCAGCACGCGCTGATCCTGGCCGGGATGCTGTTTTCGCTGGGGCTGCTCGGCATCCTGATCCGCCGCAACATCCTGTTCGTGCTGATGTCGATCGAGGTCATGATGAACAGCGCGGCGCTGGCCTTCGTCAGCGCCGGCAGCCGCTGGGGAACGGCCGACGGGCAGGTCATGTTCATCCTGATCCTGACCCTGGCGGCGGCCGAGGCCAGCGTGGGACTGGCGCTGGTGCTGCAGATCTACCGCCGCTTCCAGACGCTGGACACCGACGCCGCGGGCGAAATGAAGGGCTAAGGCACACTTTATGGATCTTCTGTTTCTGGTGTTCCTGTTCCCCCTGCTGGGCTTCCTGGTGCTGGCCTTCGGCCGGGCCCGCATCCCGGAGAACGCGGCGGCGGTGATCGGGGTCGGCTCGGTGGGCCTGTCGGCGCTGGTGACGGCGATCGTCGGAACCCAGTTCCTGCTCCACCCGCCCGCCGGCGGCGCCTACACCCAGGACCTGTGGACCTGGATGCGGGCCGGGGAGTTCGCGCCGCACTTCGCGCTGCGGCTGGACGGCCTGTCGCTGACCATGATGGGCGTGATCACCGGGGTGGGCTTCATGATCCACCTGTTCGCCTCCTGGTACATGCGCGGCGACGCCGGCTACGAGCGCTTCTTCGCCTACATGAACCTGTTCGTGGCCAGCATGCTGTTCCTGGTGCTGGGCGACAACCTGCTGTTCCTGTACTTCGGCTGGGAAGGCGTGGGCCTGTGCAGCTACCTGCTGATCGGCTTCTGGTACCAGGATCCGGCCAACGGCAAGGCCGCGCGCAAGGCCTTCATCGTCACCCGCGTGGGCGACACCTTCATGGCGATCGGCCTGTTCCTGCTGTTCCACACCCTGGGCACGCTCAACATCCAGGAGGCGCTGCAGGCCGCGCCGGGCCATTTCCCGCTGGGCGACATCACCGTCACCATCATCGCGCTGCTGCTGCTGGGCGGCGCGGTCGGCAAGTCGGCGCAGCTGCCGCTGCAGACCTGGCTGCCGGATGCGATGGCCGGCCCCACCCCGGTGTCGGCGCTGATCCACGCCGCCACCATGGTCACCGCCGGCGTGTACCTGATCGCGCGCACCCATACCCTGTTCGAGCTGGCGCCGTACGCGCAGCACATGGTCGGCGTGGTCGGCGCCATCACGCTGCTGCTGGCCGGCTTCACCGCCCTGGTGCAGACCGACATCAAGCGCGTGCTGGCCTACTCCACCATGAGCCAGATCGGCTACATGTTCCTGGCCCTGGGCGCCGGGGCCTGGTCGGCCGCGATCTTCCACCTGATGACCCACGCCTTCTTCAAGGCCCTGCTGTTCCTCTCCGCCGGCGCGGTGATCCTGGCCTGCCACCACGAGCAGGACATCCGCAAGATGGGCGGGCTGCGCAAGAAGCTGCCGCTGGTGTTCTGGTGCTTCGTCGTGGGCGGCGGCGCGCTGACGGCGGTTCCGTTCCTGACCGCCGGCTTCTTCAGCAAGGACAAGATCCTGTGGCAGGCCTTCGCCGGCGGCCATATGGACCTGTTCCTCGCCGGGCTGGTCGGCGCCTTCCTCACCTCGCTCTACACCTTCCGGATGATCTTCACCGTGTTCTTCGGCGAGGTGAAGACCGACGCCCATGCCGGCCACGGCGTGTCCTACTGGCTGCCGCTGACGGTGCTGCTGGTGCTGTCCACCACGGTGGGCGGCCTGATCCACCCGCCGCTGTCCGGCGTGCTGCCGCCGACCATCATCCCCGAGGGGATGGAGAGCGCCGAACGCCCGGTGGCGCTGCTGTCCGCCGCGGTGGCCCTGAGCGGCATCGCCGTCGCCGCCTGGCTGTTCTTCGCCAAGCCGGCCCTCGGCCGCTGGCTGCAGACCAACCCGCTGGCGCAGAAGGTCGGGCGGTTCTGGTTCAGCGCCTTCGGCTTCGACTGGCTGTATGACCGCCTGTTCGTGAAGCCCTTCCTCTGGTTCGTGCGCATCAACGCCAAGGACGTGTTCGACGTCATCATCGGCGGCATCCCGCTGCTGCTGCGCTGGCTCAATGGCGTTACGGCGGTCAGCGAGAACGGCCGCCTGCGCTGGTACACCGCCAGCGTCGCTTTCGGCGCGGTGCTCGTGATCGCAGCGGTGGTCTACCTATGATCCTCATCTGGCTGTTCGCACTGCCCTTCATCGGCGGCTTCCTCTGCTGGCAGATCGAGCGCGCCGGGCGCGGTCTCCCGCGCTGGGCGGCGCTCGGCACCATGGTCGCGGTGCTGCTGATGGCGGTGCACCTGTGGCTCACCGGCGACTACTCGCTGACCCTGCTCGGCGAGCGCCACCGCTGGGTGCAGGAGGTGCAGCTGCCGTGGATCCCGCGCTTCGGCATCAGCTTCCACCTGGCGCTGGACGGCCTGTCGCTGATCCTGGTGGCGCTGACCGCGTTGCTCGGCATCATGGCGGTGGCCTGCTCCTGGCGCGAGGTGCAGCGCCACGTCGGCTTCTTCCACCTCAACCTGCTGTGGAACCTGGGCGGCGTCATCGGCGTGTTCCTGGCGATGGACCTGTTCCTGTTCTTCTTCTTCTGGGAAATGATGCTGGTGCCGATGTATTTCCTTATCGCGCTATGGGGCCACAACGCTCCCGGCGGCAAGGGACGCGTCTACGCGGCGACCAAGTTCTTCATCTTCACCCAGGCCAGCGGCCTGCTGATGCTGCTGGCGATCCTGGGGCTGGTGTTCGTGCACTACCGCGCCACCGGCCAGATCACCTTCGACTATCCGCAGCTCCTCAATACGCCGATGAGCCCGCGGACGGAGTGGTGGCTGATGCTGGGCTTCTTCGTCGCCTTCGCGGTCAAGCTGCCGGTGGTGCCGATCCATTCCTGGCTGCCGGACGCCCATTCGCAGGCACCCACCGCCGGCTCGGTGGACCTGGCCGGCATCCTGCTGAAGACCGCCGCCTACGGCCTGCTGCGCTTCGGCCTGCCGCTGTTCCCGCACGCCTCGGTGGAGTTCGCGCCGGTGGCGATGTGGCTGGGCGTACTCGGCATCATCTACGGCGCCCTGATGGCCTTCGCCCAGAACGACGTCAAGCGGCTGGTGGCCTACACCAGCATCAGCCACATGGGCTTCGTGCTGGTCGGCATCTACGCCGGCACCGAGGTGGCGCTGCAGGGCGCGGTGGTCAACATGGTGGCGCATGGCATCTCGGCCGGCGCGCTGTTCATCCTGTGCGGTGAGATCTACGAGCGCCTGCATACCCGCGATCTGCGCGAGATGGGCGGCCTGTGGTCGCGCTTCCCGTTCCTGCCGCCGATCGCGCTGTTCTTCGCCGCCGCCAGCCTGGGCCTGCCGGGCACGGGCAATTTCGTCGGCGAGTTCCTGATCCTGCTGGGCACTTTCAAGGTCGCCCCGCTGGTGACGGTGTTCGCCGCCAGCGGCCTCATCCTCGCCGCGGCCTATGCGCTGATCTTCGTGCAGCGCGCTTTCTACGGCCCGGTGCAGGGCCGCGAAAACAAGATGCTCGCCGACCTCAACCAGCGCGAACTCGCCACCATGCTCAGCCTGATGGCCATCCTGGCGGCGCTCGGCCTCTACCCGCAGCCGATCCTGGATCTCGCCGCGGCGCCGATGCACGCGGTGCACACCGTTTACGAGGCGGTCCAGACCGCCGCAACCGGGCTCAACGCCGCGGGGGCCCCATGAAATTCGCGCTCGATGCCAGCCAGTGGCTGGCGCTGTCGCCGATCCTGATCGTCAGCGCCACCATCCTGTGGGTGATGGTGGCTATCGCCTTCCGCCGCCACCACTGGTGGAACGCCACCGTGGTCGCGGTGGGCCTGAACCTGGCGCTGTTCGCCGCGACATATCTGGTGCTGCCGGAGCTGGCGAAGCAGCTGCCGGCATTCCTGCAGGGACCGCTGCTGAAACTGGCCGGGCCTTCACAGCTTCCGCAGATGGTCACGCCGCTGCTGATGGTGGACACCTACGCCGCGTTCTACATGGGCCTGGTGCTGGCCGCCGGCCTGGCCACCGCCACCCTGACCTACGCCTACATGGAAGGACACAAGGGCAACCAGGAGGAGATCTACATCCTGCTGGCCCTGTCCGCCCTGGGCGGCCTGGTGATCGTGTGCAGCCGGCACTTCGCGGCCTTCTTTGTCGGCCTGGAACTGCTGTCGATCCCGCTTTACGGCATGATCGGCTACCTGGTGAAGGAGCGGCGCTCGCTGGAGGCGAGCGTGAAATACCTGGTGCTGTCGGCGGTGGCCTCGGCGTTCATCCTGTTCGGCATGGCGCTGGTGTACTCGCAGACCGGCACCCTGGATTTCCACCAGATCGGCGTGACCGTCCCCGGCCTGCGCGGCAACGAAGCCGCAGTCGTAACCGTGGGCGCGGCAATGCTGCTGGTCGGCATCGCCTTCAAGCTGTCGCTGGCGCCATTCCACCTGTGGACCCCGGACGTGTACGAAGGTGCGCCGGCGCCGGTGGCGGCCTACCTCGCCACCGCCTCCAAGACCGCGGTGCTGGCGTTGCTGCTGCGCTACTTCGTGGAGTCCGGCGCCTACCGCTATGCCACGCTGCTGAACGTGCTGTCGGTGCTGGCGATCCTGTCGATCGTGCTGGGCAACGTGCTGGCGCTGCTGCAGGACAACATCAAGCGCCTGCTCGCCTATTCCTCGATCGCCCACTTCGGCTACATCCTGGTGGCCTTCATCGCCGCCGGGCCGCTGGCGACCGAGGCGGTGGGGATCTACCTGCTGACCTACGTCGTCACCACCCTCGCCGCCTTCGGCGTGGTGACCCTGCTGTCGAGCCCCTACGTCGACCACGATGCCGATACGCTGTGGGACTACCGCGGCCTGTTCTGGCGCCGGCCCAACCTCGCCGGCATCCTCACGGTGGCGCTGCTGTCGCTGGCCGGCATCCCGCTCACCGCGGGCTTCATCGGCAAGTTCTACGTGGTTGCCGCCGGCGTGGACAAACGGCTGTGGCTGCTGCTCGCCACCCTGGTGTTCGGCAGCGCGGTGGGCCTGTTCTACTACCTGCGCGCGATGCTGCAGCTGTACCTGCGCGCGCCCTGGGTGCGCAAGTACTCGCCGCCGAACGACTGGGCGCAGAACACCGGCGGCCTGATGCTGCTGGCGCTGATGCTGCTGATGCTGCTGCTGGGCGTGTTCCCCACCCCGTTCATCGCGGTGGTGCAGGCGGCGGGTCTGGCGGGGCAATAGTCGTTTCGCTGCCTTGAAAGAGCCGGGCTGCGCCCGGCTTCTTGTTCAGGGCGGCCACAATACCCGTCAGAGATCTTCTGGACGCAATCCGGTATGTTTGGCGATTCTGGCGAGCATGCGAGGACCAATTTCCTCACGCTCATGGAACGCGAATACGAAGTCTTGCCAACCTTCGCGCGCCAAAGTCTTATGCGATCCGGATTGACACTTGATATGCCAACCGATTTTTTGCGGGGAAGAAAGGACTCGACTGGCCTTCGAGGATGGCCAATTGCTCATGCAGCCTTAAGCCCAATTGCGAATCGCCAGGGGAGCTGTTTCCTCTTGTTCCAACCGCTCCGCCAAAGCCCGCAGCGCCAGTGCTTCCGCCTTGCGCATCGCGTCATCCGATGTAGTGCCATAGGCGAGAACACCCGGCAATTCGGGGACTTCCGCAATCCAGCGTCCATCCGCTTCCTGCTCAAACTCAATCGTGAAGTCCATGACGCGCTCAGGTGCCTGCGGGATATCGGAATTCTACGCCTAAGTTGACAGCCGCCGCCGCATCCCGCGCAATCGCGCCAAGGGAATCGTCCGCTTCAACCTGCGCCATCATGCCATCCACCGAATCGCCGCGCCCGCCGCCTCCGCCGTGGCTGTTCGGCATCACCAACCTGTCGTTCGGCATCAGCGGTGGCTACACCAGCGTGGCGATGCCTTTCATCCTACGGCAGGCCGGGGTGCCGGTCGGCACCATCGCGGCGGCCTCCGCGGCAGTGTTGATCCCGATGTCGTACCAGTTCCTGTGGGCGCCCGTGCTCGACGTGGGGCTGCGCCGCCGCGCCTGGCTGGTGCTGTTCGCCGCGCTCAGCGCCTTGTTGCTGGGCCTGTCGCTGTTCCTCGACCTGCCCTCGCAACTGCTGCCTTTCGAGATCTGCTGCGTGCTGGGCCAGGGCTGCGCCGGCCTGGTGAGCTCCTGCAACGGCGCCCTGGTGGCGACCACCGTCCCCGGCGCCTGGCATGGACGCGCCAGCGGCTGGCTCAATGCCGCCAACCTGGGCGGCAATGCCATCGGCGGCGGCCTGGTGCTGGGTGTGACGCGGTATTTCGGAGCCCATGCGGCCGGCCTGATGCTGGCAATTCTGTGCCTGCTCCCCACGCTCGCGGTGGTGTCGGTGAGGGAGCGTCCGCGCTTGCGGCGCCGCCCCGCCGAGGTGTTCGGCGGCATGCTGCGCGACGTTTGGCACACGGCATCCTCCCGCCGCGGCTGGACCGGGATCCTGTTCTGCCTCGCGCCGGTGAGCACGCCGGCCCTGCTGGACCTGTTCTCCGCCATCGGCGAGGACTTCCATGCCCCGGCCCACACGGTGGAGCTCAGCATGGGCTACGGCAGCGGTCTGGTCACCGCCTTCGGCGCCCTGCTCGGCGGACGGCTGCTGGACCGCGCCCATCGCCGCACCGCCTACCTGCTGTCAGGGCTGCTGGTTGCCGTGGTGGACCTGGCCATGGCCTATGCCCCGCTCACCCCGCAGGCCTACGTCGCCGGCACCCTGTGTTATTCGCTGGTCGCCGGCCTGTGCTATGCCGCTTTCACGGCGGTGGTGTTCGAGATCATCGACGGGGCGGACCGCTCGGCGGCGGTGCAGTACACGCTGTTCGACGCCGCCGGCAACCTGGCCACCTCGTACCTCGCCTGGCTGGACGGTCTCGGCTACGACTATTACAAGAGCCGGCACCTGTCGGGCCCGGCCGGGATGCTGCTCACCGACGCCGGGATGAATGTGGCCGGGGCCTGTGCGCTGGGCCTGCTGATGCTGGCCCTGTTCTCGCGCGGGCATAGGCAACGGCAGGCCGCCTGAGCGCAAACGAAAAGGCCGGGCGATGCCCGGCCTCGTCGCAACCCGATCGAGCCTCACAGCAACTCGTAACGGAACTCCTTCTTGAAGCGGGCGCGGAACTGCTCGATGGTGATGTGGTGGTTCTGCGGGCCCGGCCGCTCGATCTTGATGGCGCCCATCAGCGAGGCGACGCGGCCGGTGGTCTCCCAGTCCAGCCCGCGCAGCAGGCCGTACAGCAGGCCGCCGCGATAGGCGTCGCCGCAGCCGGTGGGGTCGGCCAGCGAATTGGCGTTGGCGCAGGGGATGTCGAACACCTTGCTCTTGGCGAAGATGTGCGAACCCTTGCCGCCGCTGGTGACGATCAGGGCGTCGACGCGCTCGGCGATCTGCTTCAGCGTCCAGCCGGTCTTGGCCATGATGATCTCCGACTCGTAGTCGTTGACCGCCACGTAGCTGGCCTTGTTGACGAAGTCCTTGATCTCGTCGCCGGTGAACATGGGCAGGCCCTGGCCCGGGTCGAACACGAACGGGATGCCGGCGTCGGCGAACTGGGTGGCGTGCAGCAGCATGCCGTCGCGGCCGTCCGGCGAGACGGTGCCGATCCTGACGGCGCCGCGCTCGGTCTTCTTCACGATGTCCTGGGTGTGGGCAAAGCTCATCGCGCCCGGATGGAAGGCGGTGATCTGGTTGTCGTCCAGGTCGGTGGTGATGTAGGCCTGCGCGGTGTAGGAGTCCGGAACCTGCTTGAGGAACTGGCGCGAGATGCCGTGCTGGTCCAACCAGGTGGCGTAGCCGTTGAAGTCCGTGCCGATGGTGGCCATCGGCACCGCCTCGCCGCCCAGCATGTTGAGGTTGTAGGCGATGTTGCCGGCGGTGCCGCCGAACTCGCGGCGCAGCTTGGGCACCAGGAAGGACACGTTCAGGATGTGCACCTTGTCCGGCAGGATCTCGTTCTTGAATTGGCCGGAAAACACCATGATGGTGTCGTAAGCCATTGAACCGCAAATTAAAGCTGACATGCGTGGTCTGTTTCCTTTGATATCCGTTCGACGAACCGCTAAAGCTTCAGCATCGGCAGCGGACTCCAGGGATGGGTGCACAGCCGCCGCAGGCTGAGCTGCACCAGCCGGAGGTGGAAGCCGGCGTTGGGAAACGCCCGGCGTACCGCCCTCACATAGCCGGCGGGCAGCCCGAAGCGCAGCAAACCCAGGCTGACATCCGTCCAGTCCGCCCGCCGGAACGCATCGGCGCGCGCGCTGTTTCGATAGGGTGACAGTTTGTGGTGTTCACGCACCATCGGCAATACCTCGTGCAGCCAGCCTTCCAGCCCGTGCCGGCGCAGGTGGGCCTCCGCCAGCCGTGCCGAGGGCTCCAGGTAGTCGAAGGTGCGGTCGGTCCAGATGCCGAGGTCGTGGAAGCAGGCCGCCACCGCCGCCTGCGCCTCGCCCTCCGGGTCCGGACCGGCGAAGGCGCGGAAGAAGTGCAGCACGCGGTAAACGTGGTTGCGGTAGGCGGCATAGTCGCGGCCCAGCGCCTGGCGCCAGAGCGGCAGGATCGCCTCCACCGCTGGCAGTTCGGCTGACACCGCCGGCAGCGGCATCAGTCGAACAGGATCAGGCCCCATACCAGGGGTACCTGCAGCAGGGACAGGTGCACCGCGGCCGAGCCCAGGTCCTTGGCGCGCCCGGACAGGATGTGGCGTTCGGGACCGATGCGGTCGATGGCAACCTCGATGCCGGTATTGAGCAGTTCGACGATCAAGACCACCACCAGGGACAGCAGCATCACCGCCTTCTGCAGGCCGCCGCGACCGAACCACAGGGCCAGCGGGGCCATCAGGACGGCGACCCCCGCCTCGATGCGGAACGCCTCCTCCTGGCGGATCGCCCAGCCCAGTCCCTGGTAGGAGACCTTGGTGGCCCGCACCAGCCGCGCCCAGCCTTTGATGCCGTCAGCCATAGTGGAGCCGTCGTGGTCGCCGTTGTCGTTGCGGGATCAGCCAACGGCGGCCAGTTTACCAAGCCCGGGGCTTTCGCTCGCCTGCGCCTGCCCGCCGCTGCCGCTGTAACGGATATCCAGCTGGCGCGCCGCCCGCACGTCGTCCAGGCGCCGTACCGGCATGGTGTAGGGCGCGCCCTTGACGTAAGCGATGTCCTTCTTCGCCTCCTCCCAGATCGAGCACAGCGCTTCGACGAAGGCGTCCAGCGTCTCGCGGTCCTCGGTCTCGGTGGGCTCGATCAGCAGGCACTCCGGCACCAGCAAGGGAAAGTAGACGGTGGGCGCGTGGAAGCCGTAATCGAGCAGGCGCTTGGCCACGTCGGTGGCGGTCAGCTCGATCTCCTGCTTCTGGCGCTTGAGGGTGACGATGAACTCGTGGCTGGCGCGGCGCGTGGGGAAAGCCAGGTCGAAACCGCGCTCGCGCAGGCGCGCCTGCAGGTAATTGGCGTTGAGCGTGGCGAACTCGGCCACCCGGTGCATGCCCTCGCGCCCCAACATGCGGGCGTAAACGTAGGCACGCAGCAGTACGCCGGCGTTGCCCATGAAGGCCGACAGCCGGCCGATGCTGTGCGGCAACTCGCGCTCATCGACCCAGCGGTACTTGCGGCCCCTCTTGCCCACCAGCGGGATCGGCATGTACGGCAGCAGGCGCTTCGACACGCCCACCGCGCCCGCGCCGGGACCACCGCCGCCGTGCGGCGTGCTGAAGGTCTTGTGCAGGTTCATGTGGATGACGTCGAAACCCATGTCGCCGGGGCGTACCTTGCCGAGGATGGCGTTGAGGTTGGCACCGTCGTAGTACAGCAGGCCGCCGGCCTTGTGCACGATCTTCGCGATCAGCGAGATGCGCCGCTCGAAGACGCCCAGCGTGGACGGGTTGGTCAGCATGATGCCGGCGGTCTGCGGTCCCAGGGCGGCCTGCAGCGCCTCCAGGTCGACGTCGCCCTGGGCGTCGGTGGGGATCTCGCGCACCGTCATGCCGAGCATGGTGGCGGTGGCGGGATTGGTGCCGTGGGCGGCGTTCGGCACCAGGATCTCGGTGCGCGCCAGGTCGTTGCGGGCACGGTGGTAGGCGCGGATCATCGCCACCCCGGCAAACTCGCCCTGCGCCCCGGCCATGGGCGTCAGGGAGACGCCGGCCATGCCGGTGACTTCCTTCAGCATCTCCTGCAGCTCGTACATGCAGGCGAGGAAGCCCTGGCTGTGCGACTCCGGCGCCAGCGGGTGGCGCCCGGCGAATTCCGGCAGCAACGCCAGCCGGTTGCAGGCGCGCGGGTTGTACTTCATGGTGCAACTGCCCAGCGGGTAGAAGTGCGTGTCGATGCTGAAGTTGAGCTGCGACAGGCGCGTGTAGTGGCGCACCGCCTGCAGCTCCGACACCTCGGGCAGGGCCGGCGCCGACTTGCGGCGCAGGCGCTGCGGCAGCTCCGCCTGCACGGCGGCGGTGGGGCTCTGCGCGGTGGCGCGGCGGCCGGGGCGGGAGATTTCGAAGATCAGAGGTTCGGACATGCAGGCTTTCCGTTGTCCAGCAGGGCTAAAACAGTCCGCGAATGAACGCAAATAAACGCAAATCAAGAACAGCTTTGGATGTGCATTTGCGTTTATTTGCGTCCATTTGCGGACCGCGCTTGTTCAGGCCAGTGCCTTCAAGGCGGCGTCGTAGTCGGGTTCGTCGGCGATTTCCGGCACCAGCTCGGAATGCCGCACGATGTTGTCGGTGTCGAGCACCAGCACCGCGCGCGCAGTGACGCCGGCAAGCGGGCCGTCCTCGATCAGCACGCCGAGGTCGCGGGCGAAGTTGCGGTCGCGCATCAGCGAGAGGGTCACCACGTTGGCGATGCCCTCCGCCCCGCAGAAGCGCTTCTGCGCGAACGGCAGGTCGGCCGAAATGCACAGCACCACGGTGTTGTCGAGCTGGGCCGCCCGTTCATTGAACTTGCGTACCGACATGGCACAGGTGGGCGTGTCGATGGACGGGAAGATGTTCAGCACTTTGCGCTTGCCGGCATAGTCGTGCAGGCTCACGTCCTTCAGATTGGCGTCGACCAGGCGAAAGCCCGGGATGCCGCTGCCGGCCTTGGGCAGTTCGCCGGAGGTCTGTACGGGTTTGCCACGCAGGGTTACGGTCGCCATGTCGGATCTCCGGGTGATTGCTGTGGTTCATTGACTCAGGATTTTGCGCAGGGCCTCGGCGTAGCGCTCGAGGTCGGCCCCGGTCTTGGTCTCGGTGGCGCACACCAGGATCGCCTCGCCCAGCTCGGGGTAATGCCGTCCCAGGTCGAAGCCGCCGAGCAGGTCCTGCTTCGCCAGCCTCTCCAGCACCGCCGCCGCCGGCCGCGGCAGGCGCAGCACCGCCTCGTGGAAGCGGTCGCCGCCGAACACCGCCTCGACGCCGGGGATCGCCGTCAGCTTTTCCACCAGCGCGCGGGTATTGGCGACGCACTGCGCGGCGGCGCGGGCCAGGCCCTCGGCGCCGAGCAGCGACATGTGGATGGTCGCCGCCGTCACCAGCAGGCCCTGGTTGGTGCAGATGTTGGAGGTCGCCTTGGAGCGGCGGATGTGCTGCTCGCGCGCCTGCAAAGTGAGGGTGTAGCCGGGCTTGCCGTCCAGGTCCACGGTGCGGCCGACGATGCGGCCGGGCATCTGCCGCACGAAGACCTGGCGCGCGGTGAGGAAGCCGAAGTACGGCCCGCCGGACGACAGCGGCGCACCCAGCGGCTGGCCGTCGCCGCAGACGATGTCGGCGCCCTTGCCGCCCCACTCGCCCGGCGGCTTGAGCAGCGCCAGCGACAGCGGGTTGACCAGGCCCACCACCAGCGCGCCGTTGGCATGCGCCCAGTCGGTGAGCACGTCCACGTCCTCCAGCACGCCGAAGAAGTTCGGCTGCGGGATCACCAGCGCGGTGATCTCCTGTCCGTCGTAGCGGCCGAGCTGGGCGGCGGCGGTGTCGCCGCGCGCGGCGTCGTATTCCAGCGGCAGCAGCTGGATCTGCTGAGCCGCGCAGATGGCGTGCGCCGCCTCGCGATAATAGGGATGCACGGTGGCCGGTATCAGGATCCGGGCGCCGCCGGCCTTGGGATTGGAGCGCACCGCCATCAGCAGGGCTTCAGCCAGGGCCGAGGCGCCGTCGTACAGCGAGGCGTTGCTGACCTCCATGCCGGTCAGAGCGGTCATCATGCTCTGGAATTCGTACAGGAGCTGCAGCGTGCCCTGGCTGGCCTCGGCCTGGTACGGGGTATAGGCGGAATAGAACTCGCCGCGGGTGGTGATGTCCCACACCGCCGCCGGGATATGGTGCTCGTAGGCACCGGCGCCGATGAAGCCTAGCGGCTCCCCGTCCTGCCGCGCCCGCGCCCGCATCAGCGCGGCGATATCCATTTCCGACAGGCCTTCGGGCACGCCGTGCAGGCCCTTGCACAGCAGCTCCGGCGGAATCTCGTCGAACAGCGCGGCCAGGGAGTCGGCACCGACCGCGGCGAGCATTTCGCGCACGTCGGGATCGGTGTGGGGAATGAACGGCATTCAAAAACCTCGCAAAAGCAGTATCAGAGATCGGCCAGCACTTTTTCGTAGCCGGCCGCATCCAGCAGGCCGTCGACGTCGGCGGGGTTGGCGGGCTTGAGCTTCCACAGCCAGCCGGCACCGTAGGGGTCGGCGTTGAGCGTTTCCGGCGCGTCGGCCAGCTTGGGATTGGCGTCGGTCACTTCGCCCGCGAGCGGGGCGTACACGTCCGATGCGGCCTTGACCGACTCCACCACCGCGCAGGCCTCGCCGGCGGCGAGCTTGCGGCCGGTCTTCGGCACCTCGACGAACACCAGGTCGCCGAGCGACTGCTGGGCATAGTCGGTGATACCCACCAGCACGCTGCCGTCGGGCAGCGGCTTCACCCACTCGTGGGACTTGGCGTATTTCAGCTCGGCAGGGACTTTGCTCACGATCGGTTCCTCGTCAATGATTCGGGGCCGCCGGCCATTCCCGGCCGGGGCGGGTTTCTATACGGTTTGCTTCACACCAGAACTTTGCCGTTGCGCACGAACGGCGGTTTGACCTCGCGCGCCGCCAGCCACTGGCCGCGGATCTCCACTTCATAGGGGCCGGCCGCCGCAGCAGGGACCCGGGCCAGGGCGACCGAGCCCTTGAGGGTGGGCGCGAAGCCCCCACTGGTCACCTCGCCTCGCTCGCCGTTGGCGGAGCGCACCGGCATGTGCGCGCGCACCACGCCGCGGCCTTCGAGCACCAGTCCCACGCAGCGCCGCGGCGGGGCCTGACGCTGCGCCTCCAGTGCCCGGCGGCCGATGAAATCGCGCTCCTCCGGCTGCCAGGCGACGGTCCAGGCCAGGCCGCATTCGAGCGGGCTGACCGTATCGTCCATGTCCTGGCCGTACAGGTTCATGCCGGCTTCCAGCCGCAGCGTATCGCGCGCGCCCAGGCCGCAGGGCTTGACGCCGGCGGCCAGCAGCGCGGACCACAGATCGACGAGCTGCGTGTGCGGCAGGATCAGCTCGAACCCGTCCTCGCCGGTATAACCGGTGCGGGCAACGAAGCGCTCGTCCTCCCAGGCGGCGCTGAACGGCCCCAGCGCCAGCGCCCGCGGCGCCAGCGAAGGCGGCAGCAGGGCGCCGACCCGCTCGCGCGCCTGCGGGCCCTGCACCGCCAGGATCCCAAGGTCATCGCGGTGCCGTACCTCGACGCCGTAGCCCGGCGCATGCTGCCCGATCCAGGCGAGGTCCTTGGCAGTGGTGCCGGCGTTGACGACCAGGCGGAAGCTGCGCTCGTCGACGAAATAGACGATGAGATCGTCAATGACGCCGCCGGCGTCGTTCAGCATGCAGGAATACAGGGCCTTGCCGGGGGCCTTCAGCTTGGCCACGTCGTTGGCGAGCAGCCGGCGCAGGAACTCACGCGTGCGCTCGCCGCGCAGGTCCACCACCGCCATGTGGGCCACGTCGAACATGCCGGCCCCCGCGCGCACGGCGTGATGCTCGTCAAGCTGGGAGGCGTACTGGATCGGCATCTCCCAACCGGCGAAATCGACCAGTTTGGCGCCGAGCGCCTGGTGCTGGGCATGGAGTGCGGTTTTTTTGAGCATGCGGTTCGGACAGGCAAGTGAAAACGACAATTGCTTCGAACCGCCCCTCTGTCTTGGTACCTGAGAGTTGGAGGTCCGCTTACGAGGACCCTTGCCCCATCGGTGGGTCGCGCCGAGGGCGCGGCCTCTCTCCAGAGTTGGCTTAAGCAGCGCGCTCCTTTTGCCTGAGCGATTCCGGGCGGTTTTGCGCCTTCGGCGCCGTCCATTTGCGGGACGGTCTCTCGCGCGTTGCTTGTGCCGGGGAGCACTATACCCTGTGAGCGTGATGCTTCCAACAAGCAAGTAAAGCGTCACCGCCATCTATGGCGAGACTTCTATCTATTCGGGAAACCCCGGCCCGGCCGTCCTGGCCGGGCGTTCAGAATCGCGCGAAGCTGCGCTTCGCAAGCAGCGATTCTGAACCCTGAGCGATTCCGGGCGGTTTTGCGCCTTCGGCGCCGTCCATGTGCGGGACGGTCTCTCGCGCGTTGCTTGTGCCGGAGAGCACTATACCTTGTGAGCGTGATGCTTCCAACAAGCAAAAAAGCGTCACCGCCATCCATGGCGAGACTTCAATCTATTCGGGAAACCCCGGCCCGGCCGTCCTGGCCGGGCGTTCAGAATCGCGCGAAGCTGCGCTTCGCAAGCAGCGATTCTGAACCCTGAGCGCAAAAAAACGTCACCGCCAAGCGTGCCTCCAAGCCACGCTGCTGCGACGCATCAAACCGAACCGGATCAGCGGCTTCTCTCCAGCATCCCCCGTGGTGTGAACTACCCCGCATATAGGTGTTGGAACACCCTGGACGCTCGGCTATAGTGCCTGTTCGCCGTTTCGTACGACTACGACAGAGGGCCCAGGCGAGCGGCGGTTCCGGAATCATCATTCCAGTCGGGGGTTGCATGCACGCAGTGATCGCGGGACGACGGCTCTTGATTGCGGCGGGGCTGACACTCGCTTCAGGGTTTGTACACGCGGCTCCCCCCGCCCCGCCCACTCCCGGGGCGATCGGCGAAACCCTGAAGCAACCTCCGGCCCTGCAGCCGCCTCCTCCGGCGCCCCAGATTGGTGCGCCCGAGCGGCAGGCGCCGACCGCGCCGGCGCGGGGCGCGACGCTCACCGTCTCCCACTTCGTCTTCAGCGGCAACACGCTATACAGCCAGGATGAACTGGCCGGGTTGATCGCGGACTACCTGAACAAACCGATCACCCTGGCACAGGTCTACGAAGCGGCCGACAAGGTGTCGGACTTCTACGTGCGCCACGGTTACTCGCTCGCCAGCGTCACGGTGCCGGCACAGAAGGTGAAGGACGGCACGATCCGGCTGGAGGTGATCGAGGGGCGCGTGGGCAAGATCGGCTTCGAAGGCAACAGCCGCTACCACGACGGCCTGTTGCGCGGCTTCGTCAGCCACACACATCCGGACCAGGTCTACCAGTCCGCCCCGCTCGAGAAGGACCTGCAGACGCTCAACAGCCTGCCCGGCCTGGCGGCGCGCGCGGTGATCCAGCCGGGCACCGACTACGGCACCAGCGACGTGATGGTGAAGGTCCAGGAGGATCCGATCGACGGCTACGCGGTGCTCGACAACTATGGCCGCAAGGACTCGGGCCAGTACCGGGTATCGGCCTCGGTGACGGTCAACAATCCCTTCGAGGTGGCCGACCAGTTGCAGGTGCTGGGCACGCATGCCGACGCCAATCTGCTGAACTACGGCTACGTCGACTACAACGTGCCGATCGGCTACGGCGGCCTGCGGTTCGATGCCAACTACGGCCACGCCTACTTCAAGACGCCGGCATTCCTCACCAGCGGCAAGAACAACAACCTGCAGCTGAGCCTGATGCAGCCGTTCTGGCGTACCCCCGTCGATCAGCTGACGGCGTCGGCCGGCCTGATCCACACCGACGCCAACGCCCTGCTGTCGGGCGTGCCGATCCCCGGCACCTCCGCCAACGTCAACCTGCTCAACCTGGGCGCGACCTATTCGCACATCTGGTCGAACTCGGCGGTGACGCAGTACATCGGCAGCCTGCACACCAATTTCAACCAGTCCGACGCCGGCGATCTGAACCGCCGCGAGCGCCTGCGCCTGGAAATCAACGCGCAGCACCTGCAGCCGCTGCCCTGGTGGAAGCTGCAGGCGCTGGCGCAGGTGGACGGCGTGTACTCGCCCGACCCGCTGGTGGACACCGAGCAGTTCTCGATCGGCGGTCCCACCAGCATCCGCGGCTTTCCGGCCTCCGAAGCCCGCGGTGACCGCGGCTTCTTCGGCCAGTTCACGCTGAGGCGGCCGTTCGCCGCCGGTCCGGTCAGCCTGGTGCCGCGCATCTACGCCGATAGCGGACGGGTCAAGACCCTGGGCTTCGCCCCCACCCCGGACACCAGCAACAGCCTCACCAGCGCCGGCCTCGGCAGCGACGTGATCTACCGCACTCTCGACCTCAAGGTCGACTGGGCCTACCCGTTGGACAGCCGCCCGGTAAGCGATGGCCGCGATCACGGCCGCGTCTACGCCGCGCTGACCGCGGGATTCTGAGGAACACCCGATGAGCAAGCACTCCCTCCGGACCAAGCGCCTGCCGATTCCGGCGGCGATCTCGCGGGTCTTCGCCGCGGCCTCGCTGCTGGCGCCCGGCCTGGCCCTGGCCAACCCCAGCGGCGGCGTGGTGGCGGCCGGCCAGGCCACCATCAGCAATCCCTCGGCCAACGGCACCGTCGTCAACCAGGGCAGCAACTCCGCCGTCATCAACTGGCAGCAGTTCAGCATCGGCGGCCACGAGTACGTGCAGTTCGTGCAGCCCTCGTCCAGCAGCGTGGTGCTCAACCGCGTCATCGGCGGCTCGCCGTCGCAGATCTTCGGCAGCCTGTCGGCCAACGGCCGGGTGTTCCTGCTCAACCCGCAGGGTGTGATGTTCGCGCCGGGCGCACAGCTCGACGTCGGCGGCCTGGTGGCCTCGACGATGAATATCAAGGACCAGGATTTCATGGCCGGCCGCTACCAGCTGGCCGGCAGCAGCGCGCCGGGCGCTGCGGTGACCAACGCCGGCACCATCCGCGCCGCCGATGGCGGCTTCGTGGTGCTGGCCGGCGACCAGGTGAAGAACACCGGCCTGATCCAGGCCAGGCTGGGCCAGGTGGTGCTGGCCAGCGGCTCGGCCACTACCCTGAACCTGGACGGCAGCGGCCTGGTGAGCTTTGCCGTGACCAAGGCGGCGCTGTCGCAACAGGCCGGGGTGGACAACGCCGGGCAGATCATCGCCGACGGCGGCAAGGTGGTGATGACGGCCCAGACCGCCCATAACCTGGTGAGCAGCGCGGTCAACAACACCGGGCTGGTGCGTGCCCAGGGCATCGCCGAGCACGACGGCGAGATCGAGCTGACCGCCAGCGGCGGCGACATCGCCGACAGCGGCACGCTGAATGCCAGTAGCGCCGGCGGCAACGGCGGCAAGGTGACGGTGCACGGCGACGCCGACATCGATATCCAGCAGGGCGCGCAGATCCTGGCCGGCGGCGCCAGCCAGGGCGGCGCCGTCAGCGTGGTGGCCGACGGCACCCTCAACACCCGCACCGGCTCGCTGATCGACGTGCGCGGCAACAACGGCCCCGGCGGCTTCACCGAGCTGTCCGGCCACGGCAACCTGGCGGTGCGCGGCGACCTGCAGCTGGGCCAGGGCGGCACCCTGCTGATCGACCCGACCAATCTCACCGTGGCCGCCGGTTCCGGCGGCAGCGGCAGCGCCGGCGGCAATGCCACAGTGTTCCAGAACACTGTGCAGACCACCCTGCAGCAGGGTGCCAACGTGCAGCTGGTGGCCAGCAACAGCATCACCGTCGGCAACCTGGCCGTCGCCGGCAACACCAGCGGTGTGCTCAACGGCCAGAACGCCGGCAAGGGCGGCTCGCTGCTGCTGGGCATCGGCAGCGTCAGCGGCGGCGGCAACCTGGGCGTGGGCGGCGGCTACAGCGAGGGCAGCAGCGGCACCATCAGCTTCGTCAATTCCAAGGACACCATCACGTTGGACGGCCAGCTGACGATCGACGCCGGCAGCAGCGGCGGCACGGTCAATGTCGGCAGCCTGACCGGAAGCCAGGTCAACGTCAAAGGACTTGGCGGCGTGACGGCACGCAACCTGATCGCGACGCGGGGCAGTGTCACCCTCAACGCGAATTCCGGCAGCATCGCCACCGGCAATCTCACCGCCGCCCAGGGCAGCGTCAACATCACCAATACCGGCGGCGGCATCGCCGTCGGCAACCTCATTGCGACTTCCAGCGGCAGCAGCGGCGCCAGCGCCAGCGTCACCGCCTATTCCGCCGGCGGCATCAGCACCGGCAGCGTCACCGCCGCCGCCTCGGCCAAGGGCAACGTCGGCTCCGCCAGCGCCAATGTCTCGCTCAACGCGAACTACTACGGCTCCAACAGCGGCGACCTGGTCGTCAACGGCCCCGTCGCGGTAAGTGCCAGCACCGCCGCGTCGAGCTACTCTGCGAGCGCGACGGCCAGCCTGAACGACTACAACGGCAGCGTGAACGTCGGCACCAACGCCATCGTCACCAACGCCAGTGGCGGCTCGAACCTCAGCGGCGGCAACGTCGCCGTTTATGCCGCCAACGGCGGCAACGTCAGCGTCGGCGGCATCGTCGCGACCAACAGCGCCATCAGCATCAATACCAGCGGAGGCGGTGGCATCACCCTGGGCTCGCTCTCCGGCGGCAGCTACGGCAGCCTGACCGCGGTCAACCTGACGTCATCCGGCAAGCTGACGCTCGGCAACAACTCCATCACCGCCGGGAACATCTCCATCTCCGCCGCCGCGGGTAATGTCAGCTTCGGCGCGCTGACCGCCAACTTCGGCAATATCAGTGTCAGCACCAGCGGCAGCGGCGGCAACATCACCCTGGGCAACGTCTCGGGCAGTTCCGCCTTCGGCCTGAACAACCTCACGGTGAACGCCTCGGGCGGGCTCAGCATCGGATCCGGCGTCAGCGCCGCCCAGATCAGCCTCAGCGCTTCCGGCGGCAAACTGAGCACCGGCGACCTTACCGCCAGCAACGGCAGCATCAGCCTCAGCGACACCGGCGGCGCCATCACTGCCGGCAACCTGTCCGCCAGGTTTGCGGGAGAAGGCGGCAGCAGCACGGCCACCATCACCGCCTACTCCGCCGGCGGCATCAGCGTGGGCAGCGTCGGCACCTCGGCGCAGACCTCCAATCCCAGCGGCTACGCCAATGCCGGCATCTCGCTGAACGCCAACTATTACGGCTCCAACAGCGGCGACCTGGTGATCGCCGGCCCGGTCAACGCCGTGGCCAATGTCTCCGGCAACACGGTGACGGCCAGCGCCGCCGTGACCCTCAACGACTATCACGGCAACGTCAACCTCGGCGGCAACGGCGTCAGCACCAACGCCAGCGGCGGCGCCACCGTCAGCGGCGGCAACATCGCGGTCTACGCCGCCAACGGCAACATCGTCGCCGGCAACCTGCTGGCCATCAACAGCGCCATCAGCGCCAGCGCCAATGGCACCGGCGGCAGCATCGCCGTGGGCACGCTGTCCGGCACCGGCAGCTATGGCGGAGCGCTCAGCGCGGTCAGCCTGTCGTCGAGCGGTTCGCTGTCGACGGCCACCACCACGATCACGGCCGGAACGATTTCGATCTCCGCCGGTGCCGGCAACCTGGTGTTCGGCAACCTCACCGCCAGCAACGGCTCGATCAGCCTCACCGACAGCGGCGGCAATATCACCGCCGGCAACCTGTCCGCCACCTCGATCAGCACCGCCGGCAGCAGCGCCAACGCCACCATCAGCGCCTCCTCCGCTGGCGCCATCAGCGTGGGCAGCGTGAGCAGCAACGCCCAGGCGACCGGCAACGTCGGCTACGCCAGCTCGAGCATCACGCTTTACGCCAACAACTACGGCTCCAACAGCGGCGACCTGGTGCTTGGTGGACCGGTCAACGCCATCGCCGCCACCTCGGCCCCGGCTGCCAGCGGGTACTACGCCAGCGCGCAGGTGACCCTGAACAACTACCGCGGCAACGTCAACGCGGGCAGCAACGCCGTCACGGCGATGGCCACCGGTGGCAGCACCGGCAACGGCTCCGGCCTCAACTTCTACACCGGCAACGGCGGCAGCATCGCCGCCGGCAACCTGAGTGCCGCCAACGGCACCATCAACGTCAACAGCAGCGGCAATGTCACGGTGGGCACGCTGTCCGGAGGTTCCGGCGGAGTCCTGAGCAGTCTGAGCCTGTCGTCGAGCGGCACGCTCTCCACCGCCGGCGGGAACATCACCGCCGGAACCATCACGGTTTCCGCCGGCGCCGGAAACCTGAGCTTCGGCGACCTGACCTCCACCAACGGCTCGATCAGCCTGACCGACAGCGGCGGCGGCATCACTGCCGGCAACCTGTCCGCCACCTCGATCAGCCCCACCAGCAGTGCCAACGCCACCATCAGCGCCTCGTCCGCGGGCGCCATCACCGTGGGCAGCGTCACCAGCAACGCCCAGGCCGCCGGCAACGTCGGCTACGCCAGTTCGAACATCACGCTTTACGCCAACAACTACGGCAGCAACAGCGGCGACCTGGTGATCAATGGACCGGTCAGCGCCGTCGCCAGCACCGCGGCCCCGGCCGCCACGGGTTATACCGCCAGCGCACAGGTGACCCTGTACGACTACCGCGGCAACGTGAGCGCCGGCAGCAACGCCGTCACCGCCATGGCCACCGGCGGCAACACCAGTAACGGCTCCAGCATCAACTTCTACACCGGCAATGGCGGCAACATCGCTGCCGGCAACCTGACCGCCACCAACGGCACCATCAGCGCCAACGGCAGCGGCAACATCACGCTGGGCACGCTCTCCGGCGGCAGCTATGGCGGGGTCCTGACCAACGTAAACCTGTCGGCGGGGGGCGCGCTGACTTCCGCCAGCAGCAACATCACCGCCGGCGTCATCAGCTTGACCGCTGGCGCCGGGAACCTGAGCTTCGGCAACCTGACCTCCACCAACGGCTCGATCAGTCTCGCCGATAGCGGCGGCAGCATCACCGCCGGCAATCTGTCCGCCAGTTCGATCAGCTCCACCAACAGCGTCAATGCCAGCATCAGCGCCTACTCCGCCGGCGCCATCACCGTGGGCAGCGTCACCAGCAACGCCCAGGCCACCGGCAACGTCGGCTATGCCAGTTCGAGCATCACGCTCTACGCCAACAATTATGGCTCCACCAGTACCGGCGACCTGACAATCGGCGGGCCGGTCAACGCCGTCGCCGCCACCGCGGCTCCTGCCGGCAGCGGTTACACCGCCAGCGCGCAGGTGACCCTGAACGACTACCGCGGCAACGTGAACCTGGGCGGCAACTCCGTCACGGCCATGGCCAGCGGCGGCAACACCATCAACGGCTCCAGCCTCAGCCTCTACGCCGGTAACGGCGGCAGCATCGCCGCCGGCAACCTCACCGCCGTGAACGGCAGCATCAATGCCAGCACCAGCGGCACCGGCGGCAACATCGCCGTCGGCACGATTTCCGGCGGCAGCGGCGCGCTCAGTTCGGTCAACCTGTCGGCTTCCGGCGCCTTGTCGACGGCCAATACCTCCATCACGGCAGGCACCATCAATCTGTCCGCCGGCGCGGGCACGCTGAGCTTCGGCGCCCTCACTGCCAGCAGCGGCGGTGTCAACGTCAGCAACAGCGGCGGAAATATTACAGGCGGCATGGTTTCGGCCCCCGGCGGCGGCATCCAGATCACCGACAGCGGCGGCACCGTCACCACGGGCGACCTGACTGCCGGCAACGGTTCGATTTACTTGTCCGACACCACCGGCGGCATCACGGCCGGCAATCTCTCGGCGAGTTCCAGCAGTTCCATCGGCAGCGCCACCGCGACGATCACCGCGTACTCTGGCGGCGGCATTTCGCTGGGCAGCGTCACCACCAATGCCCGTGCGACGGGTAACGTCGGCTACGCCTCCGGAGACATTAATCTCAACGCCAATTACTACAGTTCCAACAGCGGCGACTTGGTGATTGCGGGCCCGGTCAACGCCATGGCGAGTATCGGCGCTCCGTTCGGCAGCGGCTATAGCTCCAGCGCGCAGGTGACCCTGAACAACTACCGCGGCAACGTGAACCTTGGCAAGAACGGCGTCACGACCAACGTGAGTGGCGGCGGGATCAGCAGCAATGATGACGTCAACATCTACGCCAGCAACGGCGGCAATATTATTACCGGCAAACTCAATGTAATGGCCGGTGCAGTCAGCGTCACCACCAGCGGGGGCGGCGGAATCGCCCTGGGCGGACTCATCGGTGGCAGCATGAACGGCGCCGACGCGGGCGAGCTGACGTCGGTCAACCTGTCCTCGTCTGGGACGCTGAGCGTAGCGCAGCAACGCATTCTCGCCGGCAACATCACCCTCTCGGCCGGCACCGGCAACATCAGCTTTGGCGGTTTGACGACCACCTTCGGCGGCAACGTCAGTGTTACCACCAGCGGCACGGGTGGCAATATCACGCTGGGCGCGGTCTCCGGTGGCTCGACCTTCTTCTCCGGTTATGGTGGGCTGGTGAATGTAGGAATGAACGCATCGGGGGCCATCAATGTCGGCTCCGATATCAAGGCACAACGCATCAACCTGAGCGCCTCGGGCGGCAACATCGCCGCCGGCAATCTCACCGCCACCAACGGCAGTATCAGCATCAGCGACAGCGGCGGGGGGATTACAGCCGGCAGCCTGTCCGCAACCCAGGTCGGCAATCTGGGTAGCTCCACAGCCACCATCAATGTGTATTCCGCCGGCGGCATCACGCTGGGCAGCGTCGGCACCAATGCCCAGGCGACCGGCAACGTCGGCTATGCCCAGGGAGACGTCTACCTGTATGCCAACTACTACGGCAACAACAGCGGCGACCTAGTCGTCGCCGGACCGATCAATACCAATGCGAGTACCGCCGGACCCGGCTACACCGCCAGCGCCAGCGTGAATCTGAACGACTACCGCGGCAACGTCAGCCTGGGCGGCAACGGGATCGTCGCCTTTGCCAGCGACGGGAATACAGGCGCCTACGCGGCGAACATTAGCCTCTATGCCGCTAACGGCGGCAGCATCACCGCGGGCAACCTCATCGCCTCGAACAGCTCGATCAGCGCCAGCACGAACAGTGGCAACATCGGCGCCGGCAACATCACGCTGGGTACCTTGTCCGGGGGCCTACTCGGCCTTGCCCCGATCTCGATCGACCTGACGGCGGCGGGAAGCCTGTCCAGCGCCAGCAGCAGCATCACCGCCGGCAGCATTTCGCTGAGTGCGGGGGGCGGCAATCTCGCTTTCGGCGGTCTCACCGCCAGCAACGGCTCAGTCTACGTCAGCAACAGCGGCGGCGGCATCACACTGGGCCAAGTCTCGGCCAGCCAAGGCAGCGTCCATGTTTCCGCCACCGGCGGCGCCATCACCACCGGTGACGTGACCAGCGGCAATGGCGCAATCAACATCTACGACACGACGGCGGGGATCAGCACGGGCAATCTCGCCGCCACCTCCACCGGCGGCAATTCCGACAGCTCGAGCGCCTACACATACATTGACGTGTATTCGGCTGGAGCCATCTCGGTCGGCAGCGTCACGGCGAATGCCCAGGTCACCGGCAATGTCGGCTACGCCCAGTCGAACATCTACCTGTATGCCAACTACTACGGCGGCAACAGCGGCGACCTGACCATCGGCGGACCGGTCAGCGCCACGGCGAACACGGCGGCGCCGACCTATACGGCCTCCGCCTCGGTCAGCCTGAACGACTACAGCGGCAATATCAACGCCGGCAGCAACGCCGTCACCGCCATGGCCAGCGGCGGCAACACCGCACCCGGAGCCTCCAGCGTCAGCCTCTATGCCAACAACGGCGGCAGCATTGCCGCCGGCAACCTGACCGCCACCAGCGGCTCCATCACGGCCAATACCAACAGCGGCAACATCGGTGCCGGCAACATCACCGTCGGGGGGCTCTCCGCCGGCGCCGGCAACGTCCTGACCAGCGTCAACCTGTCCGCAGCCGGCGGCCTGGGCGTCGGTGGCGATGTCATCGGATCGAACGTGTCGCTGTCCGCCAACAACGGCAACCTCGGCGCGGGCAATGTCAGCGCGCTGCAGTCCGCGCTGTACGTCAACGATTACGGCGGCAACATCAGCCTGGGCAACGTCGGCTCCAACGGCGCGATCCAGCTCTACGACACCACCGGCAGCATCACCGCCGGCAGCCTGACCGCGCAGAGCAGCTCGATCTACGTCTACGGCGGCGGCAACGTCGCAGTGGGCGGGCTGTCGGGCGGCAGCGGCGCGCTGACCTCGGCGAGCATCAGCTCTACCGGTGGCGGCGTCACGGTTGGCGGCGACGTGGTCGCGCCGGTCGTGACGCTCTACGCCGGCAACGGCAACCTCACCGCCGGCAACGTCGCGGCAACCACGCAGTCCGGACTTTCGATCAGCGACTACGGCGGCAGCATGAGCCTGGGCAGCGTCAGCGCCAACGGCGGCATCCAGCTCTATGACACCGGCGGCAACCTCGGCGCAGGGAACATCACCGCCAACGGCGGAGGCATCTACGTATCCGATGCCGGCGGCAACATCAGCGTCGGCAACCTCGCCGCGAGCACCAACTCCGCTTCGAGCGGGCAGGCGACCGTCAGCCTGTTCGCCGCCGGCGGGATCAGCACCGGCAGCATCACCACCAGCGCGCAGGTCACCGGCAGCGGCTACGCATCCGGCTCCGTGCAGATCACCGCCAATTCCTCGGAAGGCGCCCCGACCACCCAGGGCGATATTGTGATCGGCGGCCCGGTCACCACCAGCGCAATGAGTTCGGGCAACGGCAGTTATTACACCGATGCCAGCGTAAGCATCACCAACGGCAACGGCGGCATCTACCTCGGCACCAACGCCATCGCCACCAATCCCACCGGCACCAATGCCTTTGGCGACATTGGCCTCATCGCCACCAACGGCGGCATCACCAGCGGCGGGCTGACGGTTGGGCCCGGCGGCAACATTACCGTCACCACCACCGGTACCGGCGGCAACGTCGCCGTGGGCGCGCTTTCCGGCGGCAGCGGCGGCCTGAACAACGTGGTGCTGACCGCCTCCGGCACCCTCTCCACCGGCAGCCCCAGCATCACCGCCGGCGCCATCACCATTTCCGCGGGCAACGGCAACCTCAGCGCCGGCGACCTCACCGCCACCAATGCCAACACCAGCCTGTCGGTATCCGATACCAATGGCAGCATGACGCTGGGCAACCTGAGCGCCACCGGCAACATCGGCCTGAACGACACCGGCGGCAACCTCAGCACCGGCAGCCTCACCGCCAGCGGCGGCAGCGTCAACGCCACCGACAGCGGCGGCAGCATGACGGTGGGTGCGATCTCGGGCGGCAGCGGCAGCCTCACCGCGGTAAGTCTCAGCGCAACAGGTGGCCTGAGCGTCGGCGGCGCTGGCATCACTGCCGGCAGCATCATGCTGTCCGCCGGCAGCGGCAATCTCAGTGCCGGCAACCTGCTGCAGACAAATGCCGGCTCCGGCATCAGCGTGGCTGACAGCGGCGGCAGTATCACGCTGGGCAGCGTCACCGCCAATGGCAACATCGGCCTCAGCGCCGGCGGTGGCGTCACGGCCGGCAATCTCGCCGCCAACGCCGGTGGCGCCACCATCACTGTGGCCGCCAATGGCGGCAATTTGGTCGTGGGCAGCCTGTCCGATTCGGCCGGACTGCTGTCCGCCGTCACCCTCAGTGCCGGCGGCGGCTTGAGCGCCGGCGGCGCGGGCATCACCGCCGGCAGCATCGGACTGTCCGCCGGCAACGGGAACCTGAGCGCGGGCAACCTGCTCGTCACCAACTTCGGCGCCGGCATCAGCGTCTCTGACGCCGGCGGCAGCATGACCCTGGGCAGCGTCACCGCCAACGGCGGCATTACGCTGAACGACGCCGGCGGCGGCATCACCGCCGGCAACCTCGCCGCCAACGGCAGCGGGGCGTCCGTCAGCGTGACGGCCACGGGCAGCGGCTCCAACATCGCGCTGGGTACGGTGTCGGGCGGTTCCTACGGGGGTCTGAACTCGGTGGCGCTGGTCGCCGGCGGCTCGCTGACCACGGCCCAGCGCAACATCACCGCCGGCAACATCACGCTCTCCTCCGGCGCCGGCAACCTCAGCTTCGGGGCACTCACCGCGACCAGCGGCCCGCTCCTGGTGACCGATACCGCCGGCAACATCGCCACCGGCGATCTCAATGCCGCCGGCAAGATCCACGTCGAGGCGGCGAGCGGCGCGCTCGCGCTCGGCAACGTCGCCTCCAGCGGGACTTCCAGCGGCGTGCGGCTGTTCGGCGGCACCACCATCTCCGCCGTCAACGTGGTGGCGAACGGCAACATCTACGTGGGCGGCGCCTTCACGACCTCATCCGGCGGGATGAACAACTCGCCGTCCGGCCCGATCGCGAACGGCGTGACGCTGGGCAACGTGACCAGCAACGGCGCCGACGTGCGGATCGGCCAGGTCGGGTATACACAGAGCACCACCGGCCCCGCCTTCTCCACCGCCAGCAACGTCACGGTCGGCAACGTCGGCGCCGCCGGCAACATCGCCGTGCGCGGCGTGACGCAGCTCACCACCGGATCGCTGTCCGCCGGCGGCGCGGTGCGCCTGCGCGGCGGCGGCACCATCACCGTCAACGGCAACATCAGCACCAGTTCGCTCGACGCCGGCATTTCGCTCGCCAACTTCACGCTCGACTCCAGCGGCAACATCGTCAGCGAGACCGTGGCGCAGCAGCTGTCGCAACTGACGGTCAACGGCGCGATCAGTTCCACCGGCAACATCCTGCTCGGCGGCCTGGATTCCAACAACAACTACTTCATCCAGAACGCTGCCGTGACCGGCCCGATCAGCGCCGGCGGCAGCTTCAGGAGCTTCACCGCCAACAGCCTGAACCTGGGCGGCGCGGTCACCGCCACCGGCAGTCTCATAGTCAAGGGCGGCGGCGGCCTCAACCTGGCCGATGTCAGCACCACTGGAAACATCGCCCTCAACGCCGGCGGCGGCGTCAGCGCCGGCAACCTCGCGGCGAACGCGAGCGGCGCCACCATCACCGTGGCCGCCAATGGCGGCAACGTGCTGGTGGGCAGCCTGTCCGACTCGGCCGGTTCGCTGGCGTCGGTGAGCCTGACTGCGGCGGGCGGCTTGACCGCGGGCGGCGCGGGGATCACCGCGGGCACCGTCGCGCTGTCGGCCGGCAACGGCAATCTCAGCGCCGGCAATCTGGTCGTCACCAACGCCGGGACCGGCATCAGCGTCAGCGACGCCGGCGGCAACATCACGCTGGGCAGCGTCACCGCGCCCGGCAGCATCAGCCTGAGCGACACCACCGGCGGCATCAGCGCCGGCACGCTCGGCACCTCGGCCAACGTCAGCGTAACCGCCGGAAGCGGCGTGACCCTCGGCGCCATCAGCCTGGGCAGCAGCGCCAACAACGGCGCCCTGCAGATCAGCGGCGCCAGGGTACAGACCGGCGACATCGCCAACAACAGCCCGCTGGCTCCGACCGGCACGGCCAACGACATGAGCGTCACCGCCACGGCCGGCAACATCGCCCTGGGCAATCTGACCACGCCGGGCACCGGCACCGTGGCATTGATTCTCAACTCCGCCGGCGCCATCAATACCGGCAACATCAATCTCGAAGTCATCCAGGCCCAGGCCGTCGGCAATATCGCCCTCGGCAACCTCTCGCTGCAATCGTTGACCCCGGGCCTGGCCGGCAGCAGCAGCCTGACCTCGAGCGGCGGCAGCGTCAGCACCGGCAGCATCGCCTCCAACCACGGGCTGAGCGTGTCCGCGGCCACCGGCATCGCACTGGGCGACACCGGCGTGGCGGGGCCGATCCAGCTCGCCACCGGCGGCGGCACCCTCGCCACCGGCAACCTCAGCACCACCGGCGACGGCATCACCGCCACCGACGGCGGCGGCGGCATCACGGTGGGCAACCTCAACGGCGGCGCCATCCAGCTCGCCGCCATCGGCGGCGCGGTCAGCGCCGGCAACATCACGACCGGCAGCGACGCCGTCAGCGTGAGCGGCACCAACCTCGCCCTTGGCAGCCTGTCGGCGGGCGGCGGCACCCTGACCTCGCTCAGCCTCACCACCTCCGGCACCCTGACCACCGGCATCACCAGCCTCAGCGCCGGCTCGATCAACCTCGCCGCCGGCGCCGGCAACCTCAGCCTCGGCAACCTCACCGCCACCAGCGGCGCCCTCAGCGTGGCCGACAGCGGCGGTGCGGTGCGCACCGGCGACCTCAGCGCCGCCAACGGCGCTGTGACGCTGACCGCCCAGAACGGCCTGAGCGCCGGCAACGTCAGCGGCTCCAGCGTCACCGCCACCGCCGTCCTGGGCAACGCCAGCTTCGGCAACTTCAGCTCGCCGGGCACCGTCACCCTCAATGTGCCCAACGGCAGCCTCGCCACCGGCAACATCAACGCCGGGCAGTTCTTCAGCAACCTGGGCGGCGGCAACGAGCAGGTCGGCGCAGTCAAGGTCACCGGCAGCCAGCTCGGCTTCAAACTGGGCGATGTGGCCGGCCAGACCCTGCAGATCGGCAGCCTCAACTTCGGCGGCGCGGCGAACTTCACCTACAAGAACGCCAGCCTGACGGTGGGTTCGGCCACGGTCGGCGGCGGTTTCACCGCCAACCTCACCAGCGGCAACCTCGCCACCGGCGACCTCACCGCCGCCGGCGACATCGACCTCACCGCCGGATCCGGCAGCCTGGCCTTCGGCAACCTGTCCGGCACCAACATCGCGATCATGGCCAGCCAGGCGCTGGGCATTGCCAGCCGGATCAGCGCCAGCGGCAACCTCAGCGTCAACGACACGGCCAGCATCAGCATCACCGGCTCGACCATCAACGCCAATGCCATCGGCCTCAGCAGCGGGGCCAGCCTGGGCATCAGCAACAGCACGCTGCAGGGCCAGTCGATCAACGCCACCGCGACCGGCGGCGTCACCATCGCCAACAGCACGCTGAGCGCGCCGACGGTCACCACCAGCGCCGCCGTGGCGCACAGCCCGCTGGCGTCCACCAGCGGGAGCAGCCTGACGCTGACCAGCCAGGGGGCCATCGCGCTGAACCAGGCCACCCTGGGCTTGTTCTCGCAGATCACGCTCAACGGTGCCGGGGCGGTCGGCTCCACCGGCGGCACCTCGTCCATCAATGCCGGCTCGCTGTCGGTGACGGGCAACAGCATCAACTTCGGCACCGCCAATATCGCCGTCGGCAGCGGGCTGGCCGGCTTCGGCAGCGACCCCGCGCTGCTGCAGCTGATCCAGGCCAAGTCGCCGGGCCTGGCACCGTCCTCGACGGGCCCCAACGCCAGCTTCTCGGCGCCCAACGGGGTCACGCTGGGCAATGTCAGTGTCGCCGGCGGCTACCTGTTCATCCAGGCGCCCACCCTGCAGCTGCCGGGTTCGGTCGGCGGCACCACCCCGCTGTTCGTCGACTACCTGCCCACCAATACGCAGGCGCCGGTGACGCTCACCCTGCTGCAGCCGCCGTCCGGCGTCGGCACCCTGGTCATCGGCGGCACGCCGGAGACCGGCACCATCCAGGTCGGCGACGGCACGCAGACCTTCGCGCTGGCCACCAACACCAACCTGGTCTTCGCCACCAACGGCACCACCCTCTATCCGGACGCGATCAGCACCGCCGGCCAGGTGGTGGTGCTGGGCGAAGCAGTGCTGCGCACGCCACCGGTCACGCTGACGGACATCCCCATCACCGCCAGCCAGTACCAGGTGACGGCGCCGAACCAGGGTGTGCTCGGCAATGCGCCCGAGACCGGCGACGTCAACGACCCGGGAGTCAGCAACGCCAACCGCGGACTCATCGACCAGAAGACCGCCGTCGAAACCGGCGGCCTGAGCTGCGGCATGGGAGGATCACCGTGAATTTCCAGCTTTGCCTTCGCGCCGCCGCGGCGGTGGTGTTGTCGCTCCCGGCCCTGGCCTGGTCCGCCGACGCCCCGCCCGCCGGGACGGTCACCATGCTGACCGGCCGCGGCACCGCGACCTCGCCCGACGGCACCATCCGCCAGCTGGCCAAGGGCGACCCGGTGTTCGCCGGCGAGATCATCAGCTCCAGCATCAACACCTACGTCAACCTGAAGTTCAGCGACGGCGGCTATTTCCTGCTGCGGCCGAACAGCCGCTTCCATATCGTCGATTTCGTCGACCATACCGGCGCCGCCGCCGCACCTGCGGCGCCGCCCGCCCCGGCACCGGGCGCTCCGCCGGCTTCGCCGGTCCAGCCCGTGGCGCCGCTGGTCACGCAGCAGGCCACCCAGGGCGGGGAATCGCACGCCTTCTTCCGCCTGCTCAAGGGCGGCTTCCGCTCCATCAGCGGGCTGGTGGGCAAGCTCAACCACGACGAGTACCAGGTGGCGACGCCGGTCGCCACCATCGGCATCCGCGGCACCGACTACGAGGCGGTGATCTGCGACGCCGCCTGTGCCTCGGACCCGGTGGTGGCGGCGGGACTGCCGGCCGGCCAGAAGGCCGAGGGTGGCCTGCTGACCGGTGTGATCGAAGGCCGGATCGCCGTCGGCGACCCCAGCCAGTGCCCGGGCAACGCCAGTCCGGCCGGGCAGCAGTCCGGCGGCTGCGTGGAGGTACCCGCGGGCCAGTACCATCTGACCACGGCGGACGGCAGCCAGGTGGTGCTGGGCAGCCAGCCGCACTTCCTGAACGTCGACCCGATCCCGAATCCGCGCCTGTGCCAGTAGCCTGACGCCCGCCGCGAAGCGAAACCGCGGCGGGCGCGGCCCGGTGTAGTATCTGAAGCCGGTCGACCCTGACCTTCCGATCGCAGATTCCATGAGCCAGATCACGCTGCAGGCACCGCCGGGCTACGGCGCCCTGACGCCGTTCGACCGGCAGCGCCATGCCGGCCTCGGCCTGCGCGAGGATCGCACACTGGGCTGGTGCGCCGTCCTCAACAGCGTGTTCCTCAACGCGGTGGAACTGGCGCGCGCCGCCCTCGACTACCCCATCGCCTTCGTGCGGGAGGAAAGCAGCGGCGAGTTCCTGCCGGTGGCGGTGCTGGGCCTGCGCGCCAAGGAGAACCTGTTCGTGGACCGGGAGGGCCGCTGGAGCCCGCATGCCTACATCCCGGCCTACGTACGCCGCCATCCCTTCTGCATCGCCGAGATCCCGGCGGCGGAAGGCGCCGAGCCGCAGCGGCTGGTATGCGTGCAGGAGGACCAGCTCGCGCCCTCGGCGTCCCCGTTGCTCGACAGTCGTGGCGAGGCCACGCCGACCTGGGTGCCGTTGCTGCAGCTGATCGAGGCGGTGGAGGGCGCGCGCCAGCAGACCCGCGCCTTCACCCGCCGCCTGGAGGCTTTCGGCCTGTTCACCCCCTTCGACGCCCTGGCGCTGCCGCGCGACGGCCAGCAGCTGCGGCTGCAGGGCATGCACCGCGTCGACGAGGATCGCCTCAACGCCCTGGGCGCGCGCGAGCAGAAACTGCTGATGCGCAAAGGCGAGCTGCGCGCGGTCTACGCCCACCTGTTGTCGCTGGAAAACTTCGCCAAGCTGCTGAACCTGACCGCCGAAAAAGATGGGCGTCGAGATACGGCTCACTGACCGCGAGCTGCCGGTCTCGCCGGTCTTCATCGACTACCTGGCCCACCTGCTCGACGGCCGTCCCTACGACGACGACGAGTGGGCCAACCAGACCTCGGAGGCGCTCAACTACGGCCTGCCCGAGCTGCAGCGCCGCGCCGAGTCCGCCGCCCCGCGGGTGATCGACGACCCGCAGGGGCGCGCCTGCATCGGCCGCGCCTACAGCCTGCTGATGGCGCTGCTCACCGGGGATTTCCAGCCGATCGCCGATCTGCAGAAAAGGTTCGATTTCGTCAACGTGGTCGGCATCCCGCGCACCGGCGGCTCCTACCTCACAGCGGAGCTGTACCGCGCGCTGGGAATCGAGCCGCGCCACGTACCGTTCGCCCTCGCCCACGACGGTTTTCCCGAAGCCGGCCCGTTCGAGCTGGAACCGGCGGCCAACAGCTGGATCCGCAGCCTGCACACCATGGCCGAATACCTGACCATGGTGGAGCTGTTCTTCGGCGGGCGCGCGCCGCACGGCGAGCGCATCGTGGTGCCCAAGAAGCTGACCAAGGGAATCTACGCCGGCGGCTTCATCCACCGCGTGCTGGGCGATGCGGTGGAGCACATCGTGACCCTGCGCCACCCGGTGGCGGCCTGCATATCGACCTACGAGAAGTCCGGTGGCCTGCCGGCCGACGGCCGCTTCACGGTGCGCTCCAACATCGAGGACTGGTGCCGGCGCGACCTGCTCTACACCGGCTGCGACCGCGACGAGATGGCAGCGATGGACTACTTCGACGCCTACCTGCGCTACTGGGAGCAGTACCACTACTACGCCGCCACCACCGGGCTCTCGGCCAGCCGCGGGCTGCGCGTGGTGGTCTACGGCCGCGAGCGGCTGGAAGGACTGGCGCGCAGCTTCCACGCCCGTTTCGGCAGCGCGCTGCAACCCCATGCGTTCCTGGCGGACGATACGGCACGACGGCGGCATCCGGACTGGATCGAACGCGCCCGGCCGGCACTATTGCGGGTGGCGGGGGTGTGGCAACGCGTCGGCCTGACGTTTCCCGTCGACGAAGTGGAAGAATGCTGGTGAGCCGCGGCGACCGGCCGGCGGAGCGCTGAGGCGTATGGCGCGCGTCCTCCTGGCCTGGGAACTGGGCGGCGGCTATGGCCACCTGGCGAAGCTGCGGCTGGTGGCGCGCGCGCTGCGCAGCGCCGGGCACGAATGCGTGTTCGCGGTGCGCCTGCTGGAGAACGCGGCGGAGTTCCTCGAACCGGGGCTGGGCCCGGTGCTGCAGGCACCGGTGCGGCTGGGGCCTGGCCGCAACCCGGTGGACGTGCAGCTCAGCTACGCCAGCCTGCTGCACAACACCGGCTTCGACGACCCGCTCGGACTGTCCGCCCGCATCGCCGCCTGGCGCGAGCTGATGCGTGCCTTCCGCGTCGACCGGGTGCTCGCCGACCACAGTCCGATCGCCATCATCGCGGCGCGCGCCGAGGGCCTGCCCGTCGCGGCCGGAGGCAGCGGCTTCATGCTGCCGCCGCTGACGCGGCCGTTCCCATGCTTCCAGCCGTGGACGCGGGTGGACCCGGAACAACTGGTGCGCAACGAGGAACAGGTGCTGCTGGAGCTGAACTGCGCCCTGGAGCACCTGCGGCTGCCACCCTATCCCAGCCTGCAGCACATCTTCGACAGCTGCACCCGGCTGCTGCTGACCTATCCGGAGCTGGACCACTACGACATCCCGCGCAACGAGCCCTACCTGGGGGTGCCGGAGTTCTCGCACGGAGCGGCGCCGCAATGGCCGCCGGGAACGGCGCCGAAGGTGCTGGCCTACCTGCGGCCGCACCAGAACATCGAGGCGATGCTGCAGGCGCTCTCCGCCAGCCGGGCGCGGGTGCTGCTGCGCATCGCCGAGGTCGAGCCGGAACGCCTGCGCGGCTACCTGCGGCCAGGGCTTGCGATCGTGGGCTCCGCGGTCGACCTGCGCCGCGCCGCCGAGGAGTGCGACGCATATATCAACTATGCCGCCTACGGCAACATCGTCGACATGCTGCTCGCCGGCAAGCCCGGCGTGCTGTGGCCGGACCACCTGGAACGCTCGCTGGTGGCGCGGCGCGTGGAGCAGATGGGCGCCGCGGTGGTGGCGCCGCCGCAGGGCGGCTTCGACGCCGGCGCAGCGCTGGAGCGGGCACTGACCGATCCCGCGCTCCGCCGCGCCGCCGAGGGCTTCGCCGCGCGCTATGGCGGCTGGGACCGCGCCGGCCTGCCGGCGCTGATGGCGCAGCGGCTGCTCGGCACCTGAGCCCCTAGGGCCATACCACGTGGCCATCGGATCCGCTCAGGCCTTGCGCACGGCGTTCCAGGCCGCGCTGGCGAACAGCCCGGCGTGCTCGGTGATGTCGCTGCTCACCTGGCCGTTGAGCCAGCGCCGCGCGTAGTCGTGCACGGGCCCCAACACCAGGGACGGCACACAGTCCGGCGGCAGCCGGCGCAGGGTGCCGGCTTTGAAATGCGGTCCGAAGAAGTCGCCGACCACCTTGGCGTAATGGTCGTTCACCTCCTGCAGCTGGGCACGGCCGGTCTGCGCAAGGCGGCTGCTCGACACGGTATAGATGAAGCGCGCCCATTCCGGGTTGGCGCTGATCCAGTCGATCAGCGACTCGACCACGATCCTGACCCCCTGCTGAGCGGTGCCGGCCTTGCGCAGCCGCTTTTCAAGCTGCAGCAGGTTGCCGCGCAGGCCCTCGGCCAGCAGGGCGATCGCGATCCCTTCCTTGCTGGAAAAGTGATAGTAGATGCTGCCGACGCTGGCGCCGGCGCGCCGCCCGATCTCGTCGATCGGCGTCGCCTCGATGCCGTTCTGGTTGAAACACTGCAGCGCAGTCATCAGGATGGCGCTGCGCCGATCCACCGGCCTGGCTTCTTTCTCACTCATGGGACCTAGAATACCGCTCTAGCCCGCCGACCGCTCCAGCACCGGGCCGGCCCCGGCGGCTACAAACCAAGGCTCCTGGCGATGACGTTGCGCTGGATCTCGCAGGTGCCGCCGGCGTAGAGCGCCAGCAACGACTCCCGCATCCGCCGCTGCATCGGCGTCTCGTTGAGGTAGGCTTTCGCGCCCAGCAGGCGCATCCCGTTCATTACGATCTCGTTGACGCCCTCGGCGGCGAACACCTTGGCCATGCTGACCTCCTTGATGGCCGGCAGCCCCTGCGCGATTTTCCATGCTGCCGAATAGGTCAGCAGACGCATCGCCTCGATCCGCGTCGCCATGTCGGCGAGCTGGTGCTGGATCGCCTGGAACCGCGCCACCGGCTGCCCGAACTGCTCGCGGGTGTTGACGTAGGCGAGCGCCTCCTCGAACGCCGCCCGCGCCAGGCCCACGCAGGAAGCCGCCACCGTCAGGCGTTCCAGGCCGCCGCCGAGCATGAGGAAGGACCAGCCCTGGTTCTCGCCACCCAGGCAGGCGTCCCGCGCCACGCGCACGTCGCGGTATTCGATCCGGCAGGACGCCACGTCGTTGCCGGCGATCTTGTCCAGCGGCGTGATGGTCAGGCCCGCACTCTGCCTGGGCACGATCAGCAGGCTGGTGCCGCGGCTGGCCTTGCCTTCCGTGGCGGTGCGCGCGGCGGTGAGGATGAAGTCGGCATCCGCGGCGCCGGTGGTGTAGAGCTTGGTGCCGTTGAGCAGGTAACCGTCCGTGTCGCGGACGGCGCCGAGCTGGATGGCGGCAGCGTCCGAACCGGCCCCCGGCTCGGTGAGGGCGAAGGCGAACCGCACCCCGCCCCCGGCGATGCCGCGCACGTACCGCTGCTTCTGTTCCTCGCTGCCCGCGAGGCCGATCAGCGCGCCGCAGATGCCGTTGACGAACAGGATGTTGCTCGCGCTGGTGCTGTGGCGGGCCACCTCTTCGTTGATCACGCACAGATCGACGGTGCCGCCGCCTCCGCCGTCGTAGGCCGCGGGCAGGCAGTGGCCGAGGATACCGGCCGTCGCCATCGCCTGGTGCAGCTCGGCGGGGTAGGCGGGATGGCGGTCGCGCCGCGCCTCTCCCTCGGTCGGGCAGTGCGCCGCGCAAAAGGCGACGACCCGGTCACGCAGCGCTTCCTGTTCCTTCGAGAAATGGAAATTCATCGGCAAGTCCTCGCTGAATAGAACGATGTTCTAGAGTATCGTTCTACTCAAAGCGCGCAGTCAACCCGCCGCCGGGGACAGTCCGCGACGCGGCCGCCGGCCGCGATCCCGGCCGCCCGGAGTGATGGGATGTCTCGTTAACTTTCCCGCGGGTCGCCCGTCTTGGGCCGGCGGCGCCGGCGCGAGGACGGGCGCGGGGCGGCGTTTCAGCCGCTGCTCAAAGAGCCTGCCGGGCCAGCCAGCCCTTCAACGGCCCGAGCCGGTCCACCGCTTCCAGGCCCAGGCCCAGCGCCGCCTTCAGCCCCGGCAGACGCAGGCGGAAGGCGCGGTACAGGCTGTCGGTGAGCGCGAGCATCTCCACGTTCTGTGCCTTGCGCGCACGGCCATAGCGCTGCAGGTTGCGCAGGCTGTAGGGGTCGCGTCCCGCCTCGCGCGCCTCCGCCAGGGTCGCGCCAAGCTGCGCGACGTCGGCAAAGCCGAGGTTGACGCCCTGCCCGGCCAGCGGGTGCACGGTGTGGGCGGCGTCGCCCACCAGCACCAGGCCGGGCCGCACGTACTCGGTGGCGTGCTGCAGCCGCAGCGGGAAGGAGATGCGCCGGGTCACCGCGGTCACTTCGCCCAGCGCGTATTCCGCGGCGGCGCCGAGACGGGTCATGAAGGCCGCGTCGTCCAGCGCCAGCAGCTCGGCGGCCAGCGGTTGCTCCGCCGACCAGACGATGGAGCAGCGGCCGTCGGCCAGCGGCAGGAAGGCCAGCGGGCCGGTGCCGAGGAAGCGCTGCCAGGCGGTGGCCTCATGGGGCCTGCCGGTCTGCACATGACAGACGATGGCATGGTGGGCATAGGCCCAGCCCACCGTGTCGATGCCGGCCAGCGCACGCAGCTGCGAGTCGGCGCCGTCCGCCGCCACCACCAGCCGGGCCCGCAGCTCGCGGCCGTCGGCCAGGCGCAGCACGCTTTCCGGCGCGCCGAATTCAGCCGAAGCGATGGTGGCGTGCTCGAAGCGCGCGATGTCGCCCAGGCGCCGCCACAGCACGTCCAGGATGAGGCCGTGCTCGACGATCCAGCCCAGCTCGCTGCGCCCAACGTCGGCGGCGCCGAAACGCAGCGCGTGCGCGGGATCGCGCTCCCACACGCGCATCGACACGTACGGCGACACGCGCCGGGCCGCGATCTCCGGCCAGGCGCCCAGCGCGTCGAGCAACTGCATGGAAGCCGGCGAGGTGGCGTAGACGCGCAGGTCGTAGTCGGCCGGGTCGTGCGCCGGCGGCGCGCCGCCGCGCTCCAGCAGCGCCACCGCGCAGCCCTGCCCACGCAGCGCCAGCGCCGCGGCGGCGCCCACCGGGCCGCCGCCCACCACGATCGCGTCGAAGCGCAGCGAGGTCATGCGCCGCAGAGGTTCCCTGGCGTCAAGAGGCCATCAGCGCTTCAATGTCGGCAACCCGCTTGGGCACGCCGCCGGTCAGCACCTCGGGACCGCGCTCGGTGATCAGCACGTCGTCCTCGATGCGGATGCCGATGCCGAGAAAGCGCGGGTCCACGCCCTCGCTGTCCGGCGCGATGTACAGGCCCGGCTCCACCGTCATCACCATGCCGGGGACGAACGGCCGCGGCTGGCCGTCGAGTTTGTAGCGGCCGACGTCGTGCACGTCCAGGCCCAGCCAGTGGCCGGTGCCGTGCATGTAGAAGCGGCGGTGCTGCTCGGTCTTGATCAACTCGTCGGGGTCGCCCTTGAGCAGGCCCAGCGCCACCATACCCTCGGTCAGCACGCGGGTCGCCACCTCGTGCGGGCGGCCGGAGGAATTGCCGGGGCGCAGCTCGGCGATGGCGGCGAGCTGCGCCGCCAGCACCACCTCGTACACCGCCTTCTGCGCGCCGCTGAACCTGCCGTTCACCGGGAAGCTGCGGGTGATGTCGGCGGTGTAGCCGTGGTACTCGCCGCCGGCGTCGATCAGCAGCAAGTCGCCGTCGCGGAGCTGCGCCTCGTTTTCCTTGTAGTGCAGGATGCAGGAATTGTGGCCGCCGCCGACGATGGAACCGTAGCCCGGCTCCATCTGGTGATTCTCGAACTCGTTGTGGATCTCCGCCGCCACCTGCCATTCCCAGCGACCGGGCGTGGTGCTGCGCATGGCGCGCACGTGCGCGCGCGCCGACACCCCGCAGGCGTGCCGCAGCAGCGCCAGCTCCGCCTCGGTCTTGACCAGGCGCAGCTCGTGCAGGCTGGTGTCCAGCGAGACGAACTCGGTCGGCGCGGCCGGCCCGCGCCGCGACACCTCGCGAATCTCGCGCACGCAGGCGGTGATGCGCACATCCCACTCCGGGTGCTCGCCCAGGGTGTAGTAGACCTTGCCGCGGCCGGCCAGCAGGCCCGGCAGCATGTTGGCCAGATCCCCGACGACGAAAGCCTGGTCGGCGCCGTAATCGGCCACCGCCCCTTCCGGGCCGGCGCGGCGGCCGTCCCAGATCTCGCGTTCCTTGTTGCGCTCGCGCACGAACAGCAGGAAGGCGCCCTCGGCCCGGCCCGGCGCCAGCACCGCCATCGCCTCCGGCTCGTTGAAGCCGGTGAGGTACCAGAAATCGGAGTCCTGCCGGAACTTGTAGTGCACGTCGCGGTTGCGCACCACCTCCCGCGCGGCGGGGATGATGGCCACGCCGTCGCGGCCGATCGCCTCCATCAGGCGCGCGCGCCGGAGCGCCAGTTCCTTGAGTTCGGCGGCAGCGGGTGCAGGCATGGCGGAAAGCTCAGTGCAGGGTCGTCGAATGCGCCACGGCAGCGGGCGGGCGCGGGTGCAGTTCCATGTAGATCAGCTGGGCGCCGACGCGGATGTACTCCACCAGCTCGGCGTAGGCGCCTTCCTCGACCTCGAGGTCATCGCCGGATTCCAGCGAGGCGCGGGTGAACTGGGTGAAGTCCTTGATGATCTCGCGCACCTCGTCGGAGCACTCGCGCAGCTCCAACTCGATGCGCCCGGCGAGGCCGTAGAGGAAGCCCTCGCACCAGGCACCGAGGGCGCGGGCCCGCTCGGCCAGGCTGACGTCGTCCTCCGGCAGCAGCGGCATGAAGCCGGTCTGCATGTCGGCCAGGGCGAAGACGGCCTGCTCGCAGAGCCGGCGCAGCTCGGCCACGGCGGCGCCGTCCGGCTGCACTTCCTCCTCGTCCAGCAGTTCCACCGGGTCGATTTCCTCCGGCTTCTGCCGGCACAGGGCGCCGCACAGGGCACCGTGGTAGCCGGACGCCTCATCGGCGTAGCCAAGGCTGGACAGGACGCCGGCAAGGTCTTCGTAGTGCAGCATCGATGACGACATGTTCATAGTATACCTCCGGCCGCCCGCCGCACGGGCGGGCCGGCCGGCACTGGCTTAAAATCCCCGGCAATGAACGATTCCGCCCCCAAGCCGGAAGCCCCCGGCGCGCTGGACTTCGTCGCCGCCCTGCGCGGCGCGGCGCCGTACATCCACGCCCACAACGGCCGCGTCTTCGTCATCGCCTTCGGCGGCGAGGCGGCGCTGCGCCAGGATTTCGAGCGCCTGATCTACGACATCGCGCTGCTGCACAGCCTGGGCGTGCGGCTGGTGCTGGTGCACGGCGTGCGCCCGCAGATCGAGGCGGAACTGGCGGCGCGGAAGATCAAGCCGCAGTTCGCCGGCGACCTGCGCATCACCGATGGCACCGCCATGGAATGCGTCAAGGCGGCGATCGGCCGCCTGCGCATGGACATCGAGGCCAGGCTCAGCACCGGCCTGGCCAGCACGCCGATGGGCGGGGCGCGGCTGCGGGTGGCGGGCGGCAACTGGGTCACGGCGCGCCCGGTGGGCGTGCGCAACGGCATCGACCACCAGCTCACCGGCGAGGTGCGGCGCATCGACATCGCCACCATCCGCGAGGTGCTGGCGCAGGACCGCATCGCCCTGCTCTCCCCCATCGGCTACTCGCCCACCGGCGAGATCTTCAACCTGCGCGCCGGCGAGGTGGCGCAGGCGGTGGCGACCGGCCTGGGCGCCGACAAGCTGATCTTCGTGCTCAACTCCGACCCCGACAACTGGAAGCTGGCGGACGAGACCGGCGACGCCGGCCAGCTCCCGCTGGGCGAGGCCGAGCGCCTGCTGGCGGCGAAGAGCGATACCCTGCAACTGTCGGCCGAGGACCGCGCCCTGCTGCAGTCGGCCATGGCCGCCGGCCGCGGCGGCGTCAAGCGCGTGCACCTGATCGGCGCCGATCCGCACGGCGCCCTGCTGCGCGAGCTGTACACCCGCGACGGCTGCGGCCTGATGTTCTATTCCGACGAGAACTACGAGGCGGTGCGCGAAGCCAGCATCGAGGACGTCGGCGGCATCCTGGCCCTGATCAAGCCGCTGGAGGACGCCGGCATCCTGGTGCCGCGCTCGCGCGAGCAGCTGGAACTGGAGATCAGCTTCTTCGACGTGATGGTGCGCGACGGCACCGTCATCGCCTGCAGCGCCCTGTTCCCCTTCCCGCAGAACCAGATAGGCGAGTTCTCCTGCGTCGCCGTGCACCCCGACTACCGCAATTCCGGCCGCGCCAGCGCCCTGCTGCTGCGCGCCGAGGAGTCGGCGCGCAAGTTGGGGCTGAAGAAGCTGTTCTCGCTCACCACCCACACGCCGCACTGGTTCCTGGAGCACGGCTTCGTGCAGGCCGTGATCGAGGACCTGCCGATGCAGAAGCAGCGGATTTACAACTATCAGCGCAAGTCGATTGTGCTGGTGAAGGAGTTGTGAGCACCCGCTGCGAAGTGCACGGGCAGGCGCTCGTGCCGGGCGAGGCGGAAGTGGTCTACGGCATCTGGACCGGCGACGGCTTCGAGGAGACGCGGCGCAGGTTGTTCCCGCAGGCGCACTCGCACATCGCCTGCGGCTGCTTCTACAGTGCTGAATTCCCCAGGACGGGCGCGGTGCTCATGTGTCCTGCATGCCGGGAGGCGGAGGCGGACTGGATGTCCTTTTTCAGTCCGGCCGGGGGATGAAGCCAAGTAGTACACTCTTGTTATGAAAAGCGCCGCGCAACTCGAGAAGGACGTTCTCCGCCTGCCCCCGGCTGAACGCGCCCACCTGGCCTTGGCGGCCTGGGAAAGCCTGGAGGCCGATCCTGCTCTCGCAGCAGATCCCGCCTTGGACCCCGAAGGGGTGGCCCTGGCGCTCGAACGCGACCGCCAAATCGATTCCGGGCTCCGAAACGCCCTGACCCATGAAGAATTTCGCGAGCGCACGCGCGGCGCCGTGAAATGAAGGTCGAATATCATCCCGAAACTGCGGATGATCTGAATTCGGCCGTATCACACTACAACGCGTTGCGGCCGGGCCTCGGCGATGCACTCAGAGCGCAAGTCTACGCCGCCGTCGACCGCATCCTTGGCCGGCCGTTGACATACCCCAGGATTGAAGGCGAAATCCGGCGCTGCCTGGTACATCGCTTTCCCTATTCGATCCTGTTCAGGGTCGTGACTTCCGAGAATATTCGTATTCTCGTGATCCGGCACCACCGCCGCCATCCGGCCTTTGGTTTGTCGAGACGATAGCTCGGCGGGGATGAAGCGGAGCGAATCCCGGCGAAACCGAGTGCACCGCTGGGTTCACTTCGTTCAACCCAGCCTGCACATCACTCCGCTTCGGCCTGCATCAGCCGCCGGTACCGCGACATGTGCCGGATCGCGTCCTGCGGCTTTCCCAGCTTTTCGTAGAGCAGCGCCACGTTGTAGTGGGCGTCGGCCAGGCCGGGATCGCCGTGCAGGGCGGCCTCGTAGTTCTCGACCGCTTCCGGCTTGCGGTCCAGGTCGTCCATCAGCACGGCGAGGTTATAGCGCAACAGTGCATCCTCGCCGCAGGTCTCCAGGGCCGCGCGGTAGACCTTCTCCGCCTCGGCGTACCGCCCGGCCTCGTGCAGCAGCCGACCGAGATTGATGCGGGCATCGAGCCGCCCGGGATCGGCCTCGATGGCCTTGGCATAGGCGTCCATCGCGGCCTTGGGGTCCTTCGCTTCCAGTGCCAGGCCGCGATCGAACCAGTCATCTCCCGCCGTCTCCGGTGGGGCGGCGGGGCGCTCGATCACGCTGAGCGAGCCCTGATCCGGGTCGCCTTCGAACGCCAACAGGTACTGCCCGGAATCGGCCTGCCGCTGGCCGGTGCCGTCGCGCACCACCACCTGGTCGCCCACCGCGCCGATCGACAGCCCGGACAGCGGCATGGTTTCGGGCAACTGGCGCCGCAATTCCTTCAACGAGCGTGTGATGCGCTTGGCCGGCACCTTGGCGGCGGCCAGAGACTGCGCGGTGCGCAGCACGATCAGGTCCTGGAACGAGAACAGCAGGGCATTGCGGGGACCGCGGCCCGGCGTGACGAAGCCGGCGGAGACCAGCGCGCGGATCGCGCTGCGGGGCATGCCCAGCATCTTCTCGACGTCGCTCACGCCATACTGGTGCATGGACCCGCCGGACGCGTGTGAAGTGGGTTCGCCTTATTTCTTGGCGCGGCCGCGTGCAGGGGCTGCCTCGGTCGCTTCAGCCAATGCCGGCGCCCGCTTGGGCGGCTTGCGCTTGCCGGCTTCGGCCGGCTGCTCGGCTTCCGCCTGCTTGGCCGGGGCGGCGCCCTTGCGCTCCAGGCTGGCGCGCAGCGCTTCCATCAGGTCGATCACCTGGGCCCCGCCCTCGGGCGCCTCGGCCATGGTGATCTCCTGGCCGTCCACCTTCTTCTGCACCGCGGCCTCGATGCGCTCGCGCACCTCGTCCTTGTAGAGGCTGGGATCGAAGGCCTTGCTGGTTTGCTGCTCGATGAGCTGCTCGGCCAGCTTGAGCTCGCCTTCGCGCACGTCCATTTTCGGGATGTCGAGGTCCTTCATCGAGCGGACCTCCTCGCGGTACAGCAGCTGCTGCATGATGAGCCCGTCGTCCAGCGCGCGGATCATCACGATGTGCTCCTTGCCGCGCGCGGCCCAGTGGCCGATGGCGCAACGGCCGGACTCGCGCAGGGCGCGGGCGAACAGGGCGTAGGGCTTGGCGCCGCCCTTGTCGGGAGCGAGGTAGTAGGCCTTGTCGAAGTAGACCGGGTCCACCGTCTCCAGCGGCACGAATTCGGTGATGTCGGCGCAGTGGGTACCGGCCTCCTCCAGCGCCTTGATCTCCTCCGGCGAGAACATCACGTACTGGTCCTTGGCGAACTCGTAGCCCTTGACGATGTCCTCGCGCGCGACCGGGACCTCCTCCTTCACGCAGATGTACTGCTGCTTGAGGCGCGAGCCGCAGCCCTTGTGCAGCATGTTGAAGGTGATGGAGCGGCTCGACTCGGTGGCCGTATACAGCTTCACCGGGATCGACACCAGCCCGAAGGAAATCGTCAGCGACCCTATCGACCGTGCAGCCATGACCACCTCCCAACCGGCAATCAGCCCTTGAGTACATCCTCCAGGCTTTGCTTGCGCTTGAGGGCGTCGCGCCAGCGATCGCCCGTTTCCGCCAGCCGCTGCGCCGCATTGGTGAGCCTGAAATCGAGCGGGTGCGCAGCGGCAAGCTCTTCCCAGGTCACCGGCATAGAGACCGGCGCACCTGCCTCGCCTCTTGGCGAGTATGCCACATTCAGGGTCTTGCCGCGGACGTTCATGTTGTAATCCATGAAGATTTTGCCGGTGCGCTTGGGGATGCTCCATTCCAGGGTGATGTCCTTGGGGTGCTGGCGCATGAGGTGCCGCCCCACCAGCTCGGAGACGTGGCGGGCGGCCTCGAAGTCGAGCGTGCGCCGGATCGGCACGAACACGTGCAGGCCGGTCTTGCCGGAGGTCTTGACGATCGGCTCCAGGCTCATGCTGTTCAGCAGCTCGCGCAGCCAGAACGCCACTTCCTTGCCCTTGTTGAAGGCGACCGTGTTCAGCTCCGGCTCGTCGCCCGGCTTCTCCTTGCCGGAATAAATATAAGGGTCGAGGTCGAATACCACGTAGTCGGGGTAGTTCAGCACCGAGGCTTCCAGCGATTCCTTCGACGTCGCGTAGTCGGTGCTCTTCGACGCCGCGTCCGCCTCCACCCGCGCGCGCGAGTGCCAGACGTGAAACTCCAGCGTGCCCGATTGGGCCAGCCACAGCAGGGTGGCCAGGTTGTTGCACAGCAGGTATTCGTGTTCCTCGTCCTTGTGGGCCGAGTACACCGTGATGGTCTCGGTGAACTCCGGCCGCTCCTGCTCCCAGTGCTTCTGGAAGAAGCGCTGCTTGCCGATGCCGTCCGGCATGCGGATCATGGTCAGCGGACGATCCGCCAGGTGCGGCAGCATGCAGGGCGAGACCTGCGCCAGGTAGCGCAGCAGGTCGCGCTTGGTCAGGGCCGGCTGGCGCAGCGCCGCGTCGGCCGGCCAGTAGACTCGGTCGAGATGGGTGAGCCGGACCTGGTGCTCCCCCACCAGCAGCGGGAACGCGTTGCGGCGGTTGTCGAGCGGGGGCACCACCACCACGACGGGGGTCTGCCGTCCCCTCGCCGCGGGAGCGGCACCGGCGCTGATGCGGGTGCCGTCGTGGCGCCGCACCTTGGCGGCGTCGACATCGTCGCGCAGGCGCAGGAAGATGGGCTCGCGCAGGTGACCGTCGGCGGTCCAGCTGTGGAACTTGATCTCCGCCACCAGTTGCGGCTCGACCCAGGTGGCCGGGTTGTTCAGCTCTGGTTTCTCGGCGAAGGGGCACTTGTCGTGCTTGAGCGGCTGCAAGCGCTTCAGGATCTGCTTGAGCGTGCGTTCGTCGAAGCCGGAGCCGACGTGGGTGGCGAAGTGCAGGCGCTTCCTGTCCCAGTAGCCGACCAGCAGCGCGCCGAGCGGCTGGCGCGAGCCGCCGCCGCGGGTATAGCCGCCGATGACGAATTCGGCGCTGAGCATGGGCTTGACCTTGATCCAGGACGGCGAGCGCTTGCCGGCCTCGTAGGCGCTCAACTTGCGCTTGCCCACCACGCCCTCGAAACCGCTGGCCAACGCCGCCTCCTGCAGGGCCAGGCCGTCCTCCATGGCATGCACCGGCTGCACCGTCGACGAAGGCAGCAGGCACTGCAGCAGGTAGCGGCGCCGGTCCTGGTAGGGCGCCTTGCGCAGATCGACGCCGGCGAAGTACAGCAGGTCGAAGCAGTAGAAGATCACCGCCACGCTGCGATCGGCGGCGGCGATCTCGCGTTCGGTCTTGAGCTGCACGCGGTTCTGCAGGGCGTTGAACGAAGGCCGGCCGGCGGCGTCGAACGCCACCAGCTCGCCGTCGAGGATCATGCCGTCCACCGCCTGCTTGCGCAGCTCTTCCGCCAGCTGCGGAAAGATGGCGGACAACTCCAGCTCGCGCCGCGACCGCAGCTTCACGCCGTTGGCGTCGATGAAGGCCAGCACGCGGTAGCCGTCGAGCTTGGGCTCCCACATCCAGTCCGGGCGGTTGAAGGCGGCGTCCGCGGTTTCGGCCAGCATCGGCGAGAGTTTCGCCGGCATCGGCGCGACCTTCCCCGCCGGCACCAGCTGGGCCGCGCCCATGCGCCGCACCGGCACCGTCTTCAGGTGTTCGACCGCCACGCCGGACAACACCGAACGGTTCTGCGCCGTGACGTCCACTTTTACGGCGAAGCGGTCGCGGTGCTTGAGCAGCAGCCAGCTCGTGGGGTCCTTGGCGGTGCGCACCAGGGCGAAGGAGCCCTTGAGCTTCTCGCCGCGCAGCTGGAAGCTGAGCTTGCCCTGCTCCAACCCCTCGCGCACGCGGCGTTCCGCCTCGGCGCGGTCATGGAACCAGGTGCCGCCCTCGTCCGGCGAGTACACACCGCAGTCCCACACGATCACCTCGCCGGCGCCGTACTGGCCGGGCGGGATCACGCCCTCGAAGGAGGCGTAGTCGTAGGGATGGTCCTCGGTCTGCACCGCCAGGCGCTTGTCCTCCAGGCTCAGCGAAGGGCCCTTGGGCACCGCCCAGGACTTGAGCACGCCGTCGCACTCGAGGCGGAAGTCGTAGTGCAGGCGCCGCGCCGAATGCTGCTGCACCACGAACAGCAACGGTCCCGCCGCCGCACCCGCAGCCGCGGGCGCCGGTTCCGGCGTCGCTTCGAATTTCCGCTTGGCGGCGTATTCGCTAAGCTTGTTCTTCGCCATGTCACGGATTTAAGCATGGGCTCCGCCGAGGCGCAGCAGCTGAAGATCGCGGTCGAAGGCGCGCAACCGGTTTCCGGCCTGCTGCTGGTGCCGCCCAAGGCGCGCGCCTGCCTGGTGCTGGCCCATGGCGCCGGAGCGGGGATGAACCACCCCTTCATGGCCGCCGCCGCGGCCGGCCTGGCGCAACGCGGCATCGCCAGCCTGCGCTACCAGTTCCCCTATATGGAACGCGGGTCCAAGCGGCCGGACGCGCCGGCACTGGCCCAGGCCACCGTGCGCGCGGCCGTCGGCGAAGCGACCAGGCACTTGCCAAAGCTGGCGCTGTTCGCGGCCGGCAAGTCCTTCGGCGGCCGCATGAGCTCGCAGGCCCAGGCGGCGGCCGAACTGCCCGGCGTGCGCGGGCTGGTGTTCTTCGGCTTTCCGCTGCATGCGCCGGGCCAGCCCGGCAGCGCGCGCGGCGAGCACCTGTTCCAGGTCAAGGTGCCGATGTTGTTCCTGCAGGGTACGCGCGACGAGTTCGCCGGGCTGGACCTGCTGCGAGGGCTGGTCGGCAGGCTAGGCCAACGGGCGCATCTCGAGCTGCTGGAGCACGCCAACCACTCCTTCCACGTGCCCGCGCGCAGCGGCCGCACCGACGCGCAGGTGATGGCTCAGGCACTGGACAGCGCGGCGCAGTGGATCGGGGAGGTGCTGCAATGACCAGGCTCGTGGCCGGCGCCAGCGGTTACTCCTTCAAGGAGTGGAAGGGCAGCTTCTACCCGGACGACATCAAGCCGGACGGCATGCTGGCCTGGTACTCGCAGCGCCTGCCGACGGTGGAGATCAACAACACCTTCTACCAGATGCCCAAGGTGACGGTGCTGGAGAACTGGGCGCGCAGCACGCCGGAGAGCTTCCGCTTCGCCATCAAGGCCTCGCAGCGCATCACCCACAAGGCGCGCATCAAGGCAGAGGACGCGGCGGATTCGCTGGCATACCTGTACAAGAACCTGGAAGCGCTCGGCGCCAAGCGCGGGCCGGTGCTGTTCCAGCTGCCGCCATTCCTGAAGAAGGACCTGCCGCGCCTGCGGGACTTCCTGCAGATCCTGCCGGCCGGACACGTGGCCGCCTTCGAGTTCCGCAACGACAGCTGGTTCGACGACGAGGTCTACGCCCTGCTCAGGGGCGCGGAAGCGGCGCTGTGCCTGTCCGAGCGCGAGGACAACGCGCCGCCGCCGCTGGTCGAAACCGCCCCCTGGGGCTACGTGCGGCTGCGCCTGGAGCAATACACCGAGCGCGAGCTGCAGCAGTGGGCGGACCGGCTGAACGCCACCGGCTGGCGGCAGATCCACGTGTATTTCATGCACGAACCGACGGCGCCGGGATATGCTGGGACGCTAATGCGCTGTGCTGGCGCGATATAGCCGGCGGGAAGGACGAAGGCTCAAGGCAAGCCGTGGCCATCATATTCCACGCCACTACTGGCATCGCCATCCCGCAGCTTCGAGCGGGAACAGCGTTCTGCGATCTCCAGCAACTCATCCGATAGGCTGCGCAAAGACGGCATCGGCGCATTGGCTTTGGTCGGCTCACGACCTGGGCGATCCTCGGCGTCCTTTATGCTGATACCCATTTGCACCTTACGTTCGGCCACGATAACACCAGACTAGAGGCATTAAAGCCGCGAGTACAACCATGACCCTCAACCAAACCTGGATGCAACGCTCCCTCGCCCACGTCTGGCATCCCTGTACCCAGATGAAGGACCACGAGTGGCTGCCGCTGGTGCCGGTGAAGTCGGCGGAAGGGGTGTGGCTGGAGGACTTCGAGGGCAAGCGCTACCTCGACGCGGTCAGCTCGTGGTGGACCAGCATCTTCGGCCACCGCCACCCGCATATCGTGATGCGGCTGAAGGAGCAGCTCGACCGGCTCGACCACGTGCTGCTGGGCGGCTTCACCCATGAGCCGGCGGTGGTACTGGCGGAGAAACTCTGCGCCATCGCGCCGAAGGGGCTGACGCGCTGCTTCTACGCCGACAACGGCAGCTCGGCGGTGGAGGTGGCGCTGAAGATCAGCGCGCACTACTGGCGTAACCTGGGTCAGCCGCGCAAGACCAAGTACATCTCGCTGACCAACGCATATCACGGCGAGACGCTGGGCGCGCTGGCGGTGGGCGGCACCCGGCTATACCGCGACGCCTATGCGCCGCTGCTGATGCAGCCGATCCAGGTGCCCTCGCCGGACTGCTTCGACCGCGCCCCGGGCGAGGCCTGGGAGGATCACACGCGGCGCCGCTTCCGCCACATGGAGGAAGCGCTGGAGCGCCATGCCGGCGAGGTGGCGGCGGTGATCGTGGAGCCGCTGGTGCAGTGCGCCGGCGGCATGCGCATGTACCACCCGATCTACCTGCGCCTGCTGCGCGAGGCCTGCAGCCGCCACGGCGTGCACCTGATCGCCGACGAGATCGCGGTGGGCTTCGGCCGCACCGGGCGCATGTTCGCCTGCGACTGGGCCGGCATCACGCCGGACCTGATGTGCCTGTCCAAGGGACTCACCGGCGGCACCCTGCCGCTGTCGGCGGTGCTGTGCGGCGACACCATCTACGAAGCGTTCTACGACGACTACGCCAGCTACAAGGCGTTCCTGCACTCGCACAGCTTCAGCGGCAACCCGCTGGGCTGCGCGGCGGCGCTGGCGACGCTGGAGCTGTTCGAGCAGTCCGACGTGCACTCCGCCAACCGCCGGCTGGCGGCGCTGATGTGGGGCGCGATGACCGGGCTGTCCAGCCACCGCAACGTCATCGACATCCGCCAGCAGGGCATGATCCTGGCGGTGGAGCTGGCGAAGAACCCGCGCAAGCGCGAGCCCTACCCCGCCGAGGAGCGCCGCGGCCTGCGAGTCTACCGCCACGGGCTGGAACGCGGCGTGCTGCTGCGCCCGCTGGGCAACGTGGTGTACCTGATGCCGCCCTACACCATCACGCCGGAGCAGATCGTGACGATGTGCGAGGCGGCGATCGAGGGGATCGAGGTCGCCACCCGCGACTAGAGCGTCTTTGGTTTAGATGCATACATGTTTGTTCCCCTCTCCCGCTTGCGGGAGAGGGGTAGGGGAGAGGGGCTTTTGGCCGGACGCAAAGCCCCTCTCCCGGCCCTGCGGGCCACCCTCTCCCGCACGCGGAGAGGGGAAGATGTGTGCACGTAAAGAGAAAATGCTCTAGGCGCATGCCGGATCCAGCGGATTCAGCGCGGCGCCGTGGGTCCCTGGACCCCGGCCTGCGCCGGGGTGACGATTGATCAGACTTCCCTAAGCGCTGCGCGACAGGTCGAAGCGGGTGTTGGCCGCCGCGTCCGCCGGCGCCGCCTGCCCCTGCAGTTGCGCCAGCTCGGCGCTGACCACGTCGTAGTCATGCAGGTTGGCGCGCAGCCAGCGCTGCAGCATCGGCCCGAACAGCTCCTCGAACTTGCGCTGCGGCTGCCGCAGCGGCGCCATCACCGACTCGCGCTGCCAGGGCTCGGTGGCGATATCCGGCCGGTCCTGCGCCGATGCCGGCGCGACGGCGACGCCGGCGAAGCGCGCCAGGCGCTCCACCGCCTGTTGCGGCTCCCGCTGCAGGTCCTCGTAACGCAGCACCAGGTGTCCGGGCCGGCCGGCGTGGCGCAGGTGCGTCTCCACCGCACGGTTCCAGCATTCGCTCCACTCGGCGATGCCGCCCAGGAAGGCGCGCTGCCCGGCGTAGCGGAGCTGGCCGTCGATGATGGAGGCGACCACGTCCTCGCAGTTGCGCACCACGTGGACGAAGCGTGCATCGGGCACGTGCCTGGCGATCACATCGACGTAGGCGAAATGATGCGGCGTCTTCTCCACCCAGGCGGTGCAGCCGCGCGCCGCCGCCGCCGCGTCCATCCGCGCGACGAAGGCGTCGATATAGGAGCGGCCGCGCAGCCGGCGCGGCAGGCCCTTGCCGCCGGCCAGCGGTGCCAGCGCCTCGCACAGCTTGCGGTGGGTGCGGCCGTTGACGAACAGCATGTGGCGCCGCCAGATCGCGGCGGCAGCCCGGTCGTTGCGCAGCCATTCGTTGAGGCCGCGCAGCAGCAGGGTGAAGTAATGCGTCTCGGGCACGGTGAAGACGCCGCGCAGACGCGCCAGCGTGGCCTGGACCACGGTGGTGCCGGAACGGGGACAGCCAACCACGAAGATCCGGCTGGGCGCGGTCCTCCGCTCGGCTTCCATGGGCATCACGCTGCTCCTGTGTCCCGCGCCAAGGCGGCACGCAGTCAGCGCCCGCGACCGACACGCCGCACCCGGCACGAACGCGATCCGCCACGCTTTATCGACCACTTAATGTAGTGATCGGTTGCCCCGGCGGGGCACCGTTTTACCGAACTTTACAGAGGCATTGCGCCTTCAATCGAAGGGGATTTCGAAGATCGCCTTGACGGTCCACTTGTCGGTGGCGGGGGTCAGCCCGCGCCCCACGCCGAACTGGAACGGCAGCGGGCCGCGGTCGACGTCGGTGACCAGGTAGAGCATGTTGTTCTGCGCGCCCCAGGAGTCGAAGTGTCGGACATGGCCAAAGTCGGAGTAGTACTCCGGCCCCAGCAGCACGCCTTGGAAGATGCGCCGCGACACCTTGAGCCCGATGTTGAAGTCCGGGTTGCGGCGGTCGGTATCGGGCGACAGGTTGAGGTCGAAGATGGGGTTGAACGCGATCAGCCAGGTATCGTCGTGGTAGCCGCCGATGGTGCGGAACTCCATGGTCAGCCGCGACTCGGAGTACTTTTTCGCCAGGTCGGACAGCTCGACGTTCTCGCCGGCGTACCAGCCGCCGTGCTCGCCCGGGCGGACCGGCATCCACTTCAGCCGCAGCTTGGAGCCGGCCACGGAATAGGCGCCGTTGGACTGCAGGTTGGTCGGGATGTACATGCCGGCCTCGAGCGCATCGGTGAGGCCGTAGGAAAACTCGGGATTGATGCGGGTGCCGTGGTTGGGGGTGACCTCGCCCGGATAGTCTGGCGCGCTGCGGCCCTCCGGCGTGTTGTTGACGTGCAGCTCCAGGTGGAACTCGCCCGGCTTGTTGATATCGTCGGTATAGACCTGGATCTCGTCTTCCAGCTCGGCGTGCGCCGCGGCACCGGCCAGCGTCGCGGCCAGCGCGGCCACGGCAGCGGCCATCCGACGAAACCGGTTTCGATGGTGCATGTAAGCGCCTGTGGTTGCCGTGCCAGCCCACCCCCCGGGGCGCGGGCTTGCGGCCGCAAGGCCCGACCGGATCGGGTGACGGGCCCGGAGCCAGTCGTTGCTTTGACGGGGCGGGCAGCCCGCCCCCCACCGGAGCAAGGCGGTGCACTTTAGCTTAAACCTAGAAACGGCAGTTGGCCGCGGGAGAAGCCCCAAATTGGTTGAGGTGATCACAAATTTGTGAAGGTGTGGATTTCACCACCTGGGTGAATGCTTCTCCCGCTGGATCGGCGCTCGGCGCCCCTCGCGGGTCTGGCTTGGCGCGCCCGCGACACGGTGCCCCGAAGGGTGGTTGCGGGAGCGGGCGCAGGGGCGCCGACCAACCCCAGGCCAACGCGTGCGCTGCGCCGCCTCCCGCACCCACAGCCCTTCGGGCTGGCACCGTGTCGGCGCCGCACTCAACCCATGGAACCACCATGGGTTTCGCTCCAGGCCGGCGCCATCCCTCGCTGCGGGATCGCCGATCATCCGATCCCCAACTGCCGTTTCTAGGTTAAAATTAGCTTTCGCCCTGTGCGAGACACCCCAAGTTCCTTTAGATCGATCGGCTGCCATGACCTTTGTCGTCACCGAAAACTGCATCAAGTGCAAATACACCGACTGCGTGGAAGTCTGCCCGGTGGACTGCTTCCACGAAGGTCCCAATTTCCTCGTCATCGACCCCGAAGAGTGCATCGATTGCACCCTGTGCGAACCGGAATGCCCGGTCAACGCCATCTTCGCCGAGGACGACGTGCCCGCCGAGCAGGCACAGTTCCTGGCGTTGAACAAGGATCTGTCGCGGCAATGGCCGGTGATCACCGAGCGCAAGGAGCCGCCCGCCGACGCCAAGAGCTGGGAAGGCAAGGCGGACAAGCTCAAGCTGCTCGAGCGCTGAAGCCGCAGCGGCGGTCGTTGCTGCCGCTGAAGACGCCACCGATGCGAATCCGGGACGCGAGGTGAACAGCGCCCGCGCCCGGATCGTACCTCCCCACTCCGAACTCGCCGCCGTGCTGGCGCGGGCCATCGTGGCCGGCCATGGCGCGGCGTTGCCGGACCTCTCCCGGATCATCGTTCTGCTGCCTGCCGCGGGCGCCGCGCCGGCGCTGCGCCGGTGCTTGAGCGCCGCGGCCGGCACCGCCCTGCTCGGTCCGCAGATCCTCAGCCTGCAGCAGTTCGCCCAGACCTGCGGCGAAGGACCGCTTCCCGTCCCTCCAGCCGAATGCCGGCTGATCCTGGTGGAGGCGCTGCGCAAATACCGCAACCTGTTTCCGGGCCAGGATCCGTGGCAGCTGGCGGAGGCGCTGTACGCGCTGTTCGAGGAGCTGAACCTGAACGCGGTGAGCCTCCCCGAGCAGGAGGAAGCCTTCGCCGGCAATCTCGCCACCGCCTATGCGGCGCGCCCGATCGCCGCGCTGTCGCGCGAAGCGCAGATCGTTCACCTGCTGTGGCGCGCTTTCCTGGAGGAGACCGGCGGCCGCAGCCCCGCCGCGGCCTATGCCGCCGCCCTGCGCTCGGCATTCGCCGGGCTGCACGCCGACGAGAGCCTGTACCTGGCCGGTTTCGATGGGTTGGCCGGCGCCGAGCACGCGGCGCTGGCGGCGCTGCCCGCAGGCCGCCACTGCGAGTTATGGCTGCAGGGCCGCGGCGAGGGCCGCGACGGCGCCGCCCTGCAGGCCTTCTGCGCCCGCCTGGGCGGCACGCCGGAACCACTGCCGGAAACGACGGACGACGCCCGCGCGCGCTTCCTCGACGCCGCGCTATCCACCGCGGCGCGCGGACCGGCGCCGGCCGATCCCGGCCTGCGCATCACCCGCGCGGAAGGCCCCGAGCACGAAGCGCGCTGCGTCGAGCTGGCGGTGCGCGAGGCCCTGCTCGACGGCTGCGGCTCCGTCGCCGTGGTCACCGAGGACCGCCGCCTGGCCCGGCGCCTGCGCGCGCTGCTGGAACGCGCCGAAATCGAACTGCAGGACCAGGGCGGCTGGGCGCTGTCCACCAGCGCGGCGGCGGCGGCGCTCAACGCCTGGCTCGACAGCTTCGAGCGGCGCTTCCAGTTCCGCCCCCTGCTGGCCCTGCTCAAGTCCGGCTTCTTCGCCGCCGACCCGGCGCTGCTGCGCACGCTGGAGCGCGACCTGGTCTACGGCGCCGGGCTGGAGTCCGGCCTGGACCGCTACCAGGCGCAGGCTGCGGCGCATCCCGGCCTGCAGGCCCTGCTGCAGAGGCTGGAACAGGCGGCGCGCAGCCTGCCTGCCCCCGGCCGCGCGCGGCCGCTGCGCGACTGGATGGCCGGGGTGGAACGCAGCCTTCATACCCTGCAATTATGGGACCGGTTCCGCCAGGACGAGGCGGGACGCCGCCTGATCGAGATCCTGCGCGAGCTGGACGCGGCTTTCGCGCGGCGGCCGCAGATCGCCGACTGGCGCGAATTCCGCACCCTGCTCGACCGCGCGGTGGAGCGCGCCACCTTCGTGCCGCCGCAGGGCGGCCGCGACCGCCGCGTGCGGCTGCTGACCCTGGAGCAGAGCGCGCTGCTGCAATGCGACGCCGTGATCCTGGCCGGCGCCACCCGCAACCACATCCCGGGAGCGCCGCCGGGCGAGCCGTTCTTCAACCAATCGGTGCGCGGCGAGCTGGGCCTGCCCACCGTGGCGCAGCGGCATGCCCTCGGACTGGCGCGGCTGCGGCGCGTCCTGCACGCGGCGCCGCGGGTACGGATCACCTACGCTTCCGAACAGCCGGGCGAACCGGCGCAGCTGTCGCCCTGGATCGAGGCGCTGGAGAGCTACGCCGCGGCCGCCGGCATCGACCTGCGCGACCCGGCGCTGGCCGCCCGCGCCGGCACCCCCGCGGTGGAGATCGCGGTTACCGCCGCGCTGCCGGCAGTGGCGCGCCGCCGCCCCGCGCCAAGCGCGCCGGCGGAGCAGCTGCCGCGCCGGCTCAGCGCCACCGCCCACCAGCGGCTGGTGGACTGCCCTTACCGCTACTTCGCCGCCGGCTGTCTCGGCCTGCGCGCCGAGCAGGCGCCCGACGAGGACCCCGACCGCAGCGACTACGGCCTGCGCGTGCACCGCATCCTGGAAGCTTTCACGCAGCAGGTCCGCGGCCTGCCCGAGCCCTTCGACGAAGCGGTGACCCCGGCCAGCCGCGACCGCGCGCAGGCCCGTCTGGAGGAGATCGCCGCCGCCGTGTTCGCGCCCGACCTGCGCGAGCGGGCGCTGGCGCACGTGTGGGTGACGGAGTTCGATGGCATCGTGCCGATGCTGCTGGACTGGCTGATGCAGCGGCAGGCGCGGCAGGTGCGTGCCGAGGTGCCCTACCAGCGTCCCTTCGGCGAGCACGCCAGCCTGTTCGGCACGGCGGACCGGGTGGAGGTGGAGCGCGACGGCGACGGCCTGCAGCTGCGCCTGGTGGACTACAAGACCGGCCGCGCGCCGGGCCGGCCCGAGGTGGAGGCGGGCGAGGAGGTGCAGCTGTTGCACTACGCCCTGCTCGACGAGCGCGCGATCAGCGTCGAATACCTGCCGCTGCGCGAGGACCAGAAGCCGCTGCGCATCGACGAGCCCGAGCTGGGCGAGTTGCGCCAGGCGGTGGGGGGCCGGCTCGACCGCATGCTGCGCGCGCTCGACGCCGGCGCGCCGATGCCGGCGCTGGGCGACGCCGCCTGCTGCAGCCGCTGCGAGTTCGCCGGCCTGTGCCGCCGCGGGGACTGGCATGAGCATGAATAGGTTGGGGCCGGCCGGCAGCGGCGACGCGCTCGATCCGGGCCGCAGCGTGGCGGTGACGGCGTCGGCCGGCAGCGGCAAGACCTGGCTGCTGGTGTCGCGGGTGGTACGCCTGCTGCTGGAAGGCCAGGCGTCGGGCGGCATCCTGGCGCTCACCTTCACCCGCAAAGCCGCGGCCGAGATGCGCGAACGGGTCAACGAACGCCTGCGCCTGCTGGCCTACGGCGAGCCGGCGCAGGTCGAGGCGGAGCTGGCGCTGCTGGGACTGCAGCCGGCGCCGGACCTGCTGCAGCGGGCCCGCGGCCTCTACGACGCGCAACTGTTCGATCCCCTGCCCCTGCGCGCGCAGACGCTGCATGCCTTCTGCCAGGACCTGCTTTCACGCTTCGCGCTGGAGGCGGAGGTGGCGCCGGGCTTCGCCCTGGCGGAGAACGAGGGCACGCTGTACCGCCGCGCCTGGCGGCGCCTGCTGACCGGCCTGCACCGGCGGCCGGACTCGCCCGCGGCGCAGGCGCTGCGGCGCCTGATCGACCTGGGCTACGGCGAGTACGCGCTGGAGAACCTGGTGTTCGGCTTCCTCGCCCACCGCGCCGACTGGTGGGCCTACACCGAGAACCAGGCCGAGCCGCTGCAGTACGCGATGGAGCGTCTGCGGCAGGCGCCGGCGCTGGCCGACCCCGGGCCGGCCGAAGACCTCGACGGCGAGGCGTTCAGCGCGCGCCTGAAGATCCTCTACCGCTGGCTGCTGCGCGCGGGCGGCACCCGCTACGTCAAGACCGAGCAGGTCGGGACGGCCCTCAACGCCGCGGGCGAGGAGCGCTACCAGGCGCTGCTCGCAGCCCTGTTCAAGCAGGATGGCGAGCGTTACCGCTTCCAGCTGCTGAAAGCCAGCCGCGGACACCTGAGCGAGTCGGAGATCGAGCACTTCGAGACCTGCCACGAGGAGGTGGTGAGCGCGGTGGAGCACCAGCGCCGCCATCACCTGCGCGAGCTGTGCCTGCGGCGCACCGAGGCCGGGCTGCAGCTCGGCGGCGCCGCGCTGGAAGCGCTGGAACAGGAGCTGCAGCTGCAGCATGCGCTGACGTTCGCCGACCTGGAATGGCGCAGTTACCTGCTGCTGCGCGGCGCCGGCAATGCCGAGTGGATCCGCTACAAGCTCGACCAGAAGATCGACCACCTGCTGATCGACGAATTCCAGGACACCAGCCCGACGCAGTGGCGCCTGCTGCTGCCGTTCCTGGAGGAGATGGCGGCGGGTGACGCCGGCCGGCAGCGCAGCGTGTTCATCGTCGGCGACGCCAAGCAGAGCATCTACGGCTTCCGCCGCGCCAATCCCGCGCTGCTGGGCACCGCCGCCGCCTGGCTGCGTTCGCAGCTCGACGCGGCGACGGTGCCGCTCAACGATTCGCGCCGCTCGGCGCAGGCGGTGATCGACTTCGTCAACGCCCTGTTCGAACCCGCTCCGCTGGGCGCCGCCATCGGCTACGTCCGCCACGGCACCCACCGCGGCGCGGATTGGGGGCGGATCGAGCTGGCGCCGCTGATCGAGCCGGCGCCGCGGATGGTGGAGGCGCTGGTGGACGCCCTGCCGGAGCGCATGCTGCGCGACCCGCTGACCGCCCCGCGCGAGCTGGACGAAATCACCCGCGCCGAGCAGGAGGGCCGCCAGGTGGCCGCCCGCATCCGCGCGCTGATCGAGGCGGCGCCGGCGGTGAGCGAGGGCGCCGGCACGCGCGCCATCGGCTACGGCGATGTGATGGTGCTGGCGCGCTCGCGCACCCACCTGCAGGCGCTGGAGCAGGCGCTGACCGCGGCCGGCATCCCCTATGTCGGCAGCAGCCGCGGCACCCTGCTCGACACCGCCGAGGCACGCGACCTGGTGGCGCTGCTGCGCTTCCTCAATGCGCCGCACCGCAGCCTGGAACTGGCGCAGGTGCTGCGGTCGCCGCTGTTCTCCGCCGACGACGCCGACCTGCTGGCGCTCGCCGCCGGCGCGGCGGAGCGGACCTGGTTCGAGGCGCTGCCGGAGCTTGCGCCGCAGCGCCCGGAGCTGGCCCGGGCCCTGGAGCTGCTGCGCGGCTGGCTGCGGCTGGCGGCGGAGCTGGCGGCGCACGACCTGCTCGACCGCATCTGCCGCGAGGCCGACGCCGCCGCGCGCTACGAAGCCGCGCTGCCGCCGGTGGCGGCGGCGCGGGTGCGCGCCAACCTGGGCGCCTTCGTGCAGCTCGCGCTGGAAGCGGACAGCGGCCGCTATCCGAGCCTGACCCGTTTCCTCGACTACCTGGAGGAGCTCACGCTGAGCGCGGCGCAGGCCGCCGGGGAGGCGCCGGACGAGGCACCACCGCCGGCCGCGCGGGGCCAGGTGCGGGTGCTGACCATCCACGCCGCCAAGGGCCTGGAAGCGCCGGCGGTATTCCTGGTCAACGCCGGGCGGATCATCGCCCCGCGCGTGCCGCGCTGGCTGATCGACTGGCCCTCCGCCGCCGACCGCCCCGAGCTGATGCTGCTGCCCGGGCGCAACGGCGAACGCGATGCCTGCAGCGAGCAACTGATCGAACGACAGCAGGAGCGCGAGGAGCGCGAGGACCTCAACCTGCTCTACGTAGCGGTGACCCGTGCACGCCAGTTCCTGCACATCAGCGGGTTCCGGCAGAGCAACCAGGGCGAGCGCAGCAGCTGGTACGACCATGCGCGGGCGGCGCTGCAGCAGCTCGGCAACGGCGATGCGGCACCGCTGGCGGGGCTGGCGCAGGACAGCCAGCACTACGGCAGCGGCGAGATCGCGCGCGGCTCACCCGCGCCGGCGGATGCCGGCCACGCACCCGACGATCCGCGGCTGCGCCGGCCGATCCCGGCCCCGCAACCCGTGGCAGCCTCACCCAGCGCGCTCGCAGCGGACGCGGGCGAGACCGTCGATGCCGCCGCCGCGCTGCGCGGCAACGCCGTCCACCTGCTGCTGCAATGGCTGAGCGAGCAGCCGCAACTGGAAGACGCCCTGCTGATCCCGCGCCTGCGCAGCCGCCTCGGTGGCGAGGTGGAGGAGGCGGACGCCAGGCTATGGCTGCAGTCGGCGCGCGCCCTGCTCGCCGTGCCGCAACTGAACCGCTACTTCGATCCGCGCCAGTACGTGCGCGCCTGGAACGAAGTGCCCTGCGGCGATGGCGAGCGCGGCGGCGTCATCGACCGCCTGGTCGACGACGGCACGGCGCTGTGGATCCTCGACTACAAGACCACGCCCAAAGCCGACGCCGCGCTGCTGGCGGAGCGCTACCGCCCGCAGTTACAGGCCTACGCCGCCGCACTGCGCCGCGTCTGGCCCGGGCGCCCGCTGCGCGCCGGCTTGGTGCTCACCGAGACGCGGAGCTGGCTGGAGCTGCTGCGGATCGATTGATCAGCGTGTTGTTCGAACCGTAGCCCGGATGGAACGTAGTGGAATCCGGGGTGAGCCGAGGGAAGCGAATGTCCAGTGGCAGCTGGGCGCTCCCGGCGAGTGCGACCCCGGATTCCGTTTCACTCCATCCGGGCTACGATCCGAATACCAGCATGCGCCGGACGAGATCATGGATCCGGCGCGAAATGCCCCGGCGCCGGAAACGCTTCCGGCCGCCGGTCCGCACGCCACGCATCGGGGATCACCCCCTGCGCGACCAGGTTGCGGCGCGAGTCGTAAAAGATCGAGATCACCTCGTTCGGCGCATCCGACTCGCGCTCGAAGTCGGTATAGGTCACCGCCGAATACTCGCTGCGGCCGTGGCCGGTGCCGAGCTTGTCTTCCATCGCTGCCTTGGCCCGCCCACGCTCGAGCGAGGGCTCCGGGGCGGCCGTCGAGGCCGGAGGCGCCGGCGGTTGCGCCGCCGCGTCGGGGGAAGCGCCCGGGGCCTCGTCGCGCGGCAGCGGCTGGCGGCAGCAGAACGCCTTCTCCCGGAACAAGGCCACGCCGATCACCCCCACGTTGTCCGGCCGGCCGGTGCGCGCGGCATAGCTGTCCGGCAGCGCTGTGAAGTAGAACGCCGCCACCCGCTGCAGGCTCTTGCGCCAGCCGGCGATGTCCACGCCGCTGAAGCCGTCCAGCACGTAACCGTCCTGGTCGGTCGCCGCCGTGTCGCCGGTGATGACGTTGACTCCATCCACGCTGGTCACCGCCAGCAGGCGCCCGCCGTAACGGCTGTGCACGCGCACCTCGTACTCGTGACGCGGCTCGCCGGCGACGTACAGCCGGCCGTCGTGGCGGTACAGGTCGAGGGTGTGTCCGGCGGTGCGGTCGTAGACCTCGACATCGGCGAGATGCTGCCCGGCACGCGCCGGGAACGAGCAGGCGAGCAGAACGGTGAGACAACAGACAAGCAGGCGGGACATCGGCGGTTCCTCCGCGTTTGCCGGATCGGCACTTGCAGAAACGGGCGGAGGAACGGAATGGGGTCAGAACCTCGATGCCAAGGCGACTGACGGTACCGGGGAACCCCTGCACGCGCGCATACACGCGCCTAGCTGGCGCAATGTGGCGAAACGAGCCCTAGCCGCCGCTGCTCGACGACGAGCTGCTGCTGCCGGCCTTGGTTTCGGTCAGGTCCAGCACGATGCCGTCGATGTTGTTGTCCAGCGCGGAGCGCAGGTGCGCCGGGGTGAGCCCGCTCTTCGCGAAATAGGCGCCGACACCGCCGAAAGTGCCGCTGATGCAGGTCGAGGCCAGGGTCAGCTCGTAGCCGTTGCGGGTGCCGTCCGGCGTGCTGACGCTGCTGCCGGTGTAATCGCATCCGGTGGAATCGGTACCGGTGATGTTGCCGCTGCCGTCGATGACGAGGGTGGGCTTGTAGGTGGTCTTGTTGACGGTGTAGGACGCCGTGTAGGTGCCGGCGATCTTCGCCAGCGAAGACGCGACCTCCCAGTCCTTGGCCTCATAGGTGAGGGTGAACGTGGAGATGGCGCCGGTGCTGTCGGTAAGCGTGCCCTTGAGGCTGGAGGCGGGCACCACCGTAGCCGCCATGGTGCCCGTGGTAGTGGTGGTGCCGTAGAGGGTGTACGCCACCGAGAACTGGTTGTTGCTGGTTGTGATCGGCGCGGGCGACAGGACCACGTAGGCCGGGAGCAGCGCGCTGCCGGTGTTGTCGATGAAACGCGCGTTGCCCTTGAAGTCGATCAGGCCGAACAGGGTCTCCGACTTGGCGGAAAGGCCTTTGCCGGTCTTGAGCGTGCCGTAATAGATGCCGGCGGAGGCGTCGCCGCCGCCCGATCCTCCGCTGGAACCGCCGCCCGAAGAGCCCCCGCTACCGCCGCCCGAGCCGCCCCCCGAACCGGAACCACCGGGCGCGATGCCGGGGACGCCGTTGAACTGCCCCGAGGACGAGCTGCCACAGGCCGACAAGGCGGCCAGCAGCAAGCCGGCCGCGGCGGCGGAAACGGGACGGACGGGAAAGCCGGTCGAAGTCTGCATGTCTGGGCACTCGTCGTTATGGTCAGGCCCTGCTGAGCCTGCAAGGATGTCGGTGACGATGCCGGCCATGATACTGGAATCGCGCCGCGAGGTGGACGGAAGCGGCGGCTGCGCGAAAAGCCGCTCGCCCGCAAGCCGGGCGTGACCGCCCGGCTTGCGGATTGATGCTGGATTCAGGGCTCAGGCGCCGGCCGAGAACCGCGCGTACAGCTCGTCCTTCAGCTTCGCCCGCTTCTTCTTCAGTTCCTCGCAATAGACGTCGGACGGGGTTTCGACGCCCTGCTCGATCCGGTGCACTTCGTGGTCGAGCTCGTGGTACTCGGCGAACAGCCGGGCAAAGTGCGCGTCGCCGAGCTTCAACTCGTGGATGCGCTCGCGGAACTCGGGAAATTCGTGGATCAGGTCGTGCTTACCGGCGGTCATACGGCTCCTGGTGCGGTGGTCATCGCCGGGCACGATCGCCCGGCGCGCCATTATGGTGCCTCGCCACGGCCACCCCGCGATTTGACCAGGATCAATACGAAGCCGGCCCGATCGGACAACATATTGGCCCGCAGAGCTATTCACATTGGCCCAGCGGGCAATCCGCCGCCGATCGTCCTGACCTATGATCCTTGACAGGTTCCTGCGGGCTGGAATGAAGAGGCTGTGCCGGCGCGGTGCAAACCACCGCCCCGTGCGCGCGTAGAACAATCCGGCCGGCAGGCTCCCCCGCGAGCCGAAGCGCGTGTCGACCCCACGTCGACCGCGGGCATGTGCGCCGTCCTCCTTCGGGCTCCATGAATCGATCATCCGGCGGCATGTACCGGGGATAAGGCGCGCCCATGCGCAGGGAAGGCATCGGGTGGCTGTTGCGTGGCAAGGCAGGGCAGCTATTCCAAGCAAGGTCTTCTTTCACACAACACTCAGGGAGTAGGCGCATCATGCGTGTCTGCACAGGGTTTGCTTTCGTTGCGCTGCTGGTGGTGTCAGCAGTATCCGCCGCCGCCGGCACCAGTCCGCCCGCGCCGCCACCGCCGCCATCGCCGCCGCCCCTGTTCGCCTGCGACTTCGTCTCCCAGTACAACGAGACCGCTACCCAGGTGCTCGACAACGGCACGCTGGAGCCGGCCACGCAGACCCTGGCCAATATCCGCTGGGGTGAAAGCGACCTCACCGCCGGCTACTGGCAGGCCGCGCTCGACCGCAGGTACCCGGCCGGCACGCGCTTCCGCATCGACGGGCAGTTTCCCGACGCGCGCTACTTCGCCTTCACCTACAACGCGGGCAGCGTCAACTCGCCGCAGCAGATCACGGACTACCAGGTCGTCCCCAACAACGGCAGCGCGTCGCCCTTCGTCAACCGCATGAGCCGCTCGACCTCGATCCCGCCGGGCGGCCGCTACTCCGTCCATATCGTGTACGGCACGCGGCCGCAGCAACTGGCTCCCAACACCATCTACGTCGACCCGAACGACTTCGCCGGCCAGACCGCCACGGACTCCAGCGGCAACTACACCGCCTACCCGTTGATCAGCTACCGCGTCTACGCCTCCACCCACGGCCTGGCGGTGGGCGCGCACGGCAACGTGCCGCTGCCGACCTTCGTCGAGGAGACGCCGCAGGGCGATATCCCGGTCGCGACCATCGCGCCCACCTCCAGCCAGTGCCAATGGTGGAACGGCGGCCTGCAGAACCTGGCCCGCTTCGGCATCGGCATCTTCGCCGCGATCAATACCTACTTGGAGCAGCAGCCGGCCGAGGCGGCGCCGATCGTGCCGACGGCGCCGGTGCCGGCGCCGCTGTTCACGGTCTACAACCCGGGCGTGCCGTCGTCGTTCCAGTACGCGGTCAACCTCGATTCGCGCTACATCTACTCCTATATCACCCCCACCGCGGGTGACCTGGTGCTGCTGCGCGGGCGCGCTCCCGCCTACTCCAGCCCGGCCGGCTCGTCCGGCCAGCTGCGGCACTGGTCGGTGTGCGAGAACGCGACCGCCATCGTCACCGGCTACCAGACCTACGCCTGCGTGGAGGACGAGGACACCAGCGTCGACGCGGACGGCTTTTTCAACATCGTGATATCGATTCCGTCCAAGCGCCCGCAGAATGCGACGCCCGCCAACGGGTTCCAGTGGCTGAACTTCGGCACCACCACCCGTGCGGTCGTGGTGTACCGGCAGATGCTGGCCTCGCCCACCTTTGCCCAGGCCGCCGTCAACGTGCCGGCCGCCCAGGACCAGAACCCCCGGCTTGTCATGGGGGACTACCTGCCGGTCGCAACCTACTGCGAGAAGCCGCTGTTCGATGCGCTGACCGGTGCCGGACAGACCCCGGCGCAGGTGTTCGCTGCCTGCCTGCAGCAGTCGCAGACGCCGCCCCCGCCGCCGCCAACTACGGGCAGCAGCGGATGACGGGGGAAGAACGGGATACGGGTGGCGACTGACCGCCGGGAGCGGAGCTATTTCGCCGGGGCAATCACGCGGCGCACCGCCGCTGCCAAGTCCTCGGGCTTGAACGGCTTGCGCACGTAGCCGGAGACGCCGAGGCTTTTGGTTTCCAGGATCTGCTCGCGGGTCGCCTCGGTGGTCAGCATGATGACCGGCAGCGTTTTCAGCGTCTCGTTCGAGCGCACGGTGCGCAGCAGGGTGATGCCGTCCATGCGCGGCATGTTCCAGTCGCTGATGATCAGGCCGTAGCGGGTCTTGCCGAGCAAAGACAGCGCACCCTCGCCGTCCTCGGCCTCGTCGATCTCGGACAGGCCGGACTCTTCCAGCACGGCCCGAATGAACGCACGCATGCTTTTCATGTCGTCCACGATGAGTATGCGTTGCATGGCCGTCTCCCTTTGGGCCTGATTGCGGGCGTCCCCCCCCCTGCATCCATCGAAAGTACGATAGTCCCGCGGAGCGGAGGTGTCCACGCAGAGCGACAGCCGGCGGATATGGGCCGCCCGGTGTGCTGGTCCGGCCGCGGCAGCGTGGAACGCTTGTTGCCTCGTCAGGTGGCGGGGTGTTCGCGGGCCGCGCCGCAAATTTTTATTTTTGGCGCGGAGCCGTATTGTTCATTCAAAAAGATTTTGATTAAAATCAATACATTATAATTAAACATTACGGTACCGCAACGAACCACTTAGCGGCGGATGTTGTGGCTCCCGGCTTGGCCCGCGGAATTGTCCGTGTTAAATCAGTGCGCGCTTCATCCAGCTCGGGAGTACCCATGCGACCTTCAGATACGGCGATCACGCCGGAGCGGCTACAACTGCTCAAGCAGATCCGCGACGCGAATGCCGGTAGCAAAACGGAGCCGGACATCTACATGGACGACCTCAACGTGTTCGCCCGGCTCAGGCTGGTGCATTTCGACCGCGAGGGCAGGCTCAGCCTGACCGAAAGCGGGAGCCGGATCCTCACTTCCTGACGTCCTCGCGGCCCCGGCCGCGTCTTTGTTGTCGGGCTGCGGCCGCTCTACACTGTGGCGGCCGGATCAAAGTGTTGCTGCCGGCGTATCCGATAAGCCAAAAACCGCCGAGGAGCCCATGAGCGAGCCCGCCCTGCAACTGAGCGACCAGGACCTGCCGTTGCAGCGCATCTGGCGCTGGGAGCAGGAGCGCGGCGCCGAAACCTATCTGACCCAGCCGCTGGGCGGGGGCGCACTGCGCAACCTGAGCTGGGCCGAAGCGGTGGGCGAAGCGCGGCGCATGGCGGCACACCTGCGTTCCTTCGGCTGGGAGCCGGGTGCGCGCGTCGCCATCATCTCCAAGAACTGCGCCTGGTGGCTGCTCGCCGACTACGCCATCTGGATGGCAGGCTGCGTCAGCGTGCCGGTGTACCCGACCCTGACGGCGCACTCGGTGCGGCAGATCCTGGAGCACTCCGAAGCGCGGGCCTGCTTCGTCGGCAGGCTGGATGCCTGGGATACGATGCGCCCCGGCATTCCCGACCATGTGCACCGCGTGCGCCTGCCCCTGGCACCGGACGACGCCGGCAGCGACTGGGACGCCATCGTCGCCGCCACCGCGCCGCTGCAGGACCGGCCGGTGCGCGATGCCGACGACCTGGCCACCATCATCTACACCTCCGGCACCACCGGCATGCCGAAGGGTGTGATGCACAGCTTCCGCAACATCGCGGTGAGCATCAAGACCATTGCCGCCGAATTCCGCCACGCGCCGGAGGACCGGCTGTTGTCACACCTGCCGCTGGCGCACGTGGGCGAGCGCCTGCTGGTGGAGACGACCTCGTACTTCAGCGGCTGCCGGGTGTTCTTCTCGGAGGGACTGGAAACCTTCGCGCAGGACATGCGGCGCGCGCGCCCCACCCTGTTCGGCTCGGTGCCGCGCCTGTGGACCAAGTTCCAGCAGGGCCTGTACGCCAAGCTGCCGAAGGAACAATTGGATGCGCTGCTGCAGGACCCGCAGGAGCGGCCGGCGGTGGCGCGGCAGGTGCTGACCCAGCTGGGCCTGGACGCGGTGCGCGTCGCCGTCACCGGCGCGGCGCCGCTGCCGCCGGACATCGTGCAGTGGTACCGCGACCTCGGCCTGGAGCTGCTGGAAATCTACGGCATGACCGAGAACTTCGCCCTGTCGCACTGCTCGCGCGTCGGCCGCAACCGCGTCGGCTACGTCGGCCACGCCTGGCCCGGCGTGGACACGCGCCTCGACGACAACGGTGAAATCCTGGTGAAGACGCCCGCCGCGATGCTCGGCTACTACAAGGAACCCGAACTGACCCGCCAGGCCTTCACCGCCGACGGCTATCTACGCACCGGCGACGTCGGCGAACTGGACGAGGACGGCCGCCTGCGCATCACCGGCCGCGCCAAGGAGCAGTTCAAGACCAGCAAGGGCAAGTACGTCGCGCCGGCGCCGATCGAGAACAAGCTCGGCGCCCACCCCAAGGTGGAGGCCTGCTGCGTGGCCGGCGCCAGCTTTCCGCAGCCCTTCGCCCTGCTGATGCTGGCGCCGGGGGAATGGGAACGCTGCCGCGACGAGCAGGCGCGCGCCGCGCTGATGCAATCCCTGCAGGCGCACCTCGAGGCGGTCAACGAACTGCTCGACCCGCACGAGCAGATGGACTTCGTGGCCGTGATTCCCGAGCAGTGGACCATCGACAACGGCTTCATCACTCCGACGTTCAAGGTCAAACGGGCGGCGATCGAAAGCCATTACGGCTCGCTGTTCGCCGCCTGGGCGCGCAGCCGCGAGACGGTGGTGTGGCAGACTTAGTGCATGCCCGACAGCACCCATCGAAGGAAATGAATTGATGCTGCGCAACCTCCTGGGCCTGGCGCTCGTCGGCCTGTTGACTGCGTGCTCCACCGAACCGGAAATCTCCCGCCCGGACGCCGGGCCGCAGGTGGAGAAGACGGTTTACGCCGCGTTGACCAAGGTCGCCGCGACCGACGAGCAGAAGGTCGCGGTGCTCAACGCCTACGACCGCTCCAACGACCACCTCAGGGAACTGGCGGCCGAATCGCGCCGGATCGTCGGCGAATGGCGCGAACTGGACCGCCTGGCACCGGACTACGCCGGCAAGGCGGATGCGCTTTCAGCCCGCTGGGGACAGCTCAACGCCGACGAGATGAAAACGCGCTCCACCTATGAGCACGACGTGGCCGCGGCACTCGGCCCCAAGCAGTGGAGCCAGTGGCAGGATTTCATGCGCAGCAACCGCGCTCCGCGCAGCAGCGACGACTACGGTAGCGGCGGTACCGGCCTGGGCCCTGGCCACGGCCACGGCCCCCGGCGAGGGCCCAGACATGCTCGACAACAAGTTCTTCTGGTATCCGCAGCAGCTGTTCCTGGTCGGCTTCTGGCTGGCTTCCGCCTGGCTGCTGCTGCATGGCCAGACCAAGCACTGGCTGGTCGGGCTTGCCACCGTGATGCTGATCACCCATGCACTGGAGATTCCGCTGGTGCTCCGGCTGCTCAAGGGCCGCGACCCGGCACCGGCACACGTCAGCCTGATGACGCTGATCTTCGGCCTGACCTGGTGGGTACCGGCACGACGCGGGGTGTTCGCGGTACGCTGAACCCGTCCCGTCGCCGCAGCCGGACGGTAGCGCGCAACCGTCGCACGGTTCCGTCGCGTCACGGCCGCGCGCCGTTGCGCCCGTGGAAAAAGCCGTTCACCGAAACGCCACGCTTGTCTTGATACAGGTCAAGGCACCTCCCGCTTCCGCCACCTACATTCGCCGCGCGCATGCGGAGGAGTCTCCGCAACTTGCGGGGGTATATCGCTCCATCGCGCATGCAGGTGCGAGGCCAAGGACAGGAGTCCGGCAAGCCCCGCGATGTGGTTGATCGATGTTCGCCGTGCGGCGGAACCCGGCACGGATCGAGAGGATGGAATGTCCGACGCGGAGCGGGACCCCGGGAAGGGGAGCGGTAGCGGCAAGCACGGCCTGTGGGCCTGGATCAAGGCCAAGCGGATAGTGCTGTTGTGTATGGCGGGCGCGATGTTCCTCGGCTGGGCCAGCTTCGGCACCTGGATGAGCACGATCGAGTACACCAACCACACCGCGTTCTGCATCCGCTGCCACGTGATGAAGGACACTGTATACGCCGAGTACACGCAGTCCAAGCATTTCAAGAACGAGTTCGGCGTGGTGGCCGGCTGCCCCGACTGCCACGTGCCACAGAACAGCTGGATCCACGAGGTGGGGGTGAAGTGGAAGGCGGGCTTCGAACTGTTCGACTTCATCGCCGGCATGAACACCGTCGAGAAATTCACCCCGATCCGGCCGGAACTCGCCAAGAAAGTGTGGAAGCATTTCGCCGACACCAACGCCCGCGAGTGCAAGCGTTGCCACAGTTACAGCAACATGGTGCTGGAGGAGCAGCCCGGCCGCGCCCAGCGCATGCACACCGAAGCCGTCAAGACCGACGCTAACTGCGTGGACTGCCACAAGGGCATCACCCACAAGAAGTTCGATGTCGAGGAAGCCGCGACCGGCGCCGCCGACGGTGGATTCGACGTCAAGTAGCCGCACCGGAAACGGGGCGTACCTCGCCCCGTTTCGCATTGACCTGCGTCAAGTACCGTGGGCGGCGCACTGGAGTAGCGTCGATTCAGCTGCTGCGGAATCCGGCCATGGATCGAGTCGGCGGCAGGAGGAGCAAGGATGTGCGCAGACGCCGCCGGTGACGGCCTACGGGTGAACCTGCCGTTGCGCGGGCTCGAAGTCGCCTCGAGTTCCGTGCAGACCATGCTGGCGGACGCGGCGCACCAGTTCGCCCTCGCGGAAATGCGCCCTGCCGGCGCCGCCCTCGACCGCCTGCCCGCGGATGCGGTGATCGCCGCCGGCTCGCTGTTCTGGGTCGTGCAACGCAAGTTCGCCGGCTTCGGTATCAGCCCCACCACCCTGCGCAACCTGCCGGCGGAGGAAGGCGCGGAACTGCAGAGCATCCTGTTCGAGGAACTGGGCTGGGGCGATGCGGGCCTGGCGATCTCCCTCGGCGCGGGCATGCTGCCGACGACCGTGGCGCTGCTGCTGGGCAGGCCGGAGTTCGCGCGGCGCTGGGAGGGCAAGGGTCTCGGCGCCTGGGGCATCACCGAACCCGACCACGGCACCGATATGCTGGATCCCACCCACCAGATCTCCGACTCCGGCCACGCGCGGGGCCGTCCCAACTGCGTGGCCACCGTGACCGACGGGCAGTTGTGCATCAACGGCCAGAAGTCCGCATGGGTGTCCAACGGCCCGGTGGCAACGCACTGCATCCTGTTCTGCGCCTACGGTAACGGCCCGGGTTCCGGCAACTGCGTGGTGTACGTCCCGCTCGACGCACCGGGTATATCCCGCGGCGCGCCGCTGGACAAGCTGGGCCAGCGCGCCCTGCCGCAGGGCGAGATCTTCTTCGACAACGTCCGCATCCCGCTGGACTGCCTGGCCTGTCCGCCGGAGGAGTATTCGCGTGCGGTATACCTGACCCTGACCCACGCCAATGCCGGCATGGGCGCGGTGTTCGTCGGCGTGGCGCGCGCAGCCTACGAGCACGCGCTGGCGTACGCGCACGAGCGCAAGCAGGACGGCGTACCCATCATCGGCCACCAGAACGTGCGCTACCGCCTGTTCCACATGTTCCGCAAGATCGAGTGTGCGCGGGCGCTCAACCGGCGGGTGATGCGCTACAACGCGGTGAACGAGCAGCAGCCGGCCCTGCAGGGTTCGATCGCCTCCAAGATCACCTCCACCCAGACCGCGTTCGAAGTGGCCAGCGATGCCCTGCAGATTTTTGGCGGCGCCGGCCTGGCGCGCGAATACCCGATGGAAAAGCTGCTGCGCGACGCACGCGCCTCGCTGATCGAGGACGGCTGCAACGAAGTCCTCGCCATCAAGGGCGGTTCGTACCTGTTCGACCCGGCACGCCTGGGCAAGTAAGGAGTATCGACATGGGCGCAGAAGGTTCACACGCGGCGAAAGCCGGATACACGCATCCCTTCCTGGCGGGCGTGACGCAGACCGAGGCGCACTGCTCCGCCGGCCGCTGCGACATGCCCATCCTGTACAACGATTCCAGCCTGATCTTCCTGTTCTACCGCGTGCCGGTGGAGGCCGCCGTCGACCTGATCACCAACGCGCGGCTGGAACCGCTGCCGGTGTTCGGCAAGGCCATCGTCGGCCTCGCGGCATTCGAATACCGCGACACCAGCGCCGGCGTCTACAACGAGATCGGGCTGACGGTGCTGACGGCGCGTGTCGGCAGCTCGCCCTATTGGCCCGGCTTCCTGATGAATCCCCAGCATGAACCGGATGCCGGCTTCTTCGTCGCCAGCCTGCCAGTGACCACCGAGCTGGCCCGCGCCGCCGGCGCGGAATTCTGGAACTACCCCAAGTACGTCACCGGCATCAGCACCCACTTCGCGCCGGACGGCGTGCAGGTCGAATTGGCCGGGGAACTGAGCCTGCGCTACACGCCCGCACGGTCGCTGACGGTGAACGCCTTCCCCATCGTCACTTTCTCGGTCCACGACGGCCAGTTGCTGCGCACCTACATCCGCACCAACGGCCGCATGCGGCTCAGCCGCGGCAAGACCGCCGCGCTGACCTGCACGGGCAAGGGCCCCACCGCGGAGCGCGTGAAAGCGCTCGGGCTGGATCACAGCACGCCGTTCGCGGTGTGCACGGTGGAACCGTTCCGCTCGATCCTGCCGTACGGCGTACCCGTCGTCTGACGCAGGCCGGCACCCAGACGTAGCCCGTATGGAACGTAGTGGAATCCGGGATGCCGTGCCAGCCCCGGATTCCGTTTCACTCCATCCGGGCTACACCACTGCCTAAGCGCGCCGCTTTTTGTACTTCTTCGCCGGTTTTTTGCAAATTACTGCGATTTGTCCCTGCGTGCCAAGCGTGCCAGGTTTTGGTAAAGGCACGCGGGCGGCGGGTGTCATTTTTTTAAGGCGCCAGATGTACGTGGCCTCGCGGCCGGATCCTTCCCGGCTGGAGACGGCGCCGGCGGCCTGCCTGGCACGGTGCAGGGTGCGCCAGGCGATGCCGGCACCCGCCGCTTCGAGGCGCAGCTGCCGGGTGGACATGGCCCCTTCGCTCAGCAGTTCGCGTAGCCATTCGGCCGCTTCGGCCTGCTCCGAGTGCCGTTCGTCGCTGCGGGCGGTGAGCGCCTCGTCGGCGCTGAGGGCGACCGCTTGCGGCTCCCATTCGAGACGGGGTGCACCGTTGGCGGCGGTGGCGATGCGGTAGGCCAGGCCGGTGGTGTCCTGACCGAGGTTGTTCTTGCTGGGCAGGAGCAGGCGGCGGTCGGGGTGGCTCTTATCCCGGGTGACGATGAAGCTGGCGCGGGCGGCGGCTACGAAGGCCAGGCTGCCGCTGACCCGGTAAAGGGCGGAGCGGCCGGCCTTGTTGAGGTGGGAGACGGCGACGACGGCGACACCGGCCCGTTCCGCCAACTGGCCGAGCGGGTGCAGCAGGGCGCGCACGTCGGCGTTGCGGTGGCTGTCGATCTCGCCGAGGAAAGCCGTGAGGGGGTCGATGCAGACCAGGCGGACCTGCGGGTGCGCGGCAAGAAACGCGGCCAGCGCTTGAAGGTCGCGCTGCAGGCTGAGCAGGCGGGCGCCGGCAGCGCCGTGCATGACGGCCTGGAGAATGTGGACGCGCCGGCTGAGGGCGCCGGCGGCGTCCAGGCGCGGGCGGATGGTGTCGCCGGCGGCATCTTCGTTGGAGAGCAGCAGTGCTTCGCCGCGCGGGCAGGCGCTACCGTCGGCGGGCCAGGGCCTGCCGCGGGTGACGCGGGCGGCGAGGTCTATGGTGAGCAGGCTCTTGCCCAGGCCGGGATCGCCGGCGATGAGGGTGAGCTTGCCGATGGCGATGCGTCCGGGCCAAAGCCAGCGCACCGCTGCGGGCGAAACATCGGCGGCGCACAGGGTGGCGAGCTGCGGCGGGAGTTGCGGGGACGCGGACGGGTTTGCCGACGGCAGCGAGCGCCAGTCCAGGGCTTCGACGTCATCCGTGGTGGCGGCCGGATGGGCGGCAATCCACTGCTGCGGCGTGCCGTGGTCGCGCACGGCGAGGCCGGCATGGTAGTGCAGAACCTGGACGGTGCAGCCCAGGGCCCCCGCATGCTGCACCGCCTGCCGCAGGAAGCGCCGGCCGGCGCGGGTGTCGTCGGTCCAGATGCGGACGCGGCGGGCACGCAGCGCGTTCCAATCGGTTTCGCCGACGGGCAGGGCTTCGCCGCTGGTGACGGCGATCAGGCCGAGACCGCACAGGGCGTCGGCCGAGGGTTCGTCCTGCACCAGGTAGGCGGGCAGGTCGGCGCGCGCGTGGGTGAGGACGGGCAGCATGTAAGGCACCCTGCCCTGCGGCGGGTGCGGAGGTTCGCCCAGGTGCCAGCGGCTGCCGTCGTGGTGCACCGCCTGGAAGGCCCGGGTCGGCCCCTTGCGGCCGCGCCCCCGGCTGCGCAGGAGCAGCAGGCGCAGGAACAGGGTGGAGCGATCGGCGGCGCGGTAGGCGTACATGTCGGCGGGACGCCAGCCGGCTTCAAACTCCGGCGCGAGCAGGGTTTGCAGAACCCTGGCGACGTCGGGACCGTCGGCCGGGCCGGCTAGCGAATTCGAATCCTCGGGCGGCATGGCTGGCATACTGTACTTATGTACAGTTATGTTGTCAAATGGATATCGCCGGAAATTGGTCGGCGTAATATTCTTGATCAAGTTCATCCTCGCCACCGACGGTCGGATGCGGAATTTGTGCAACAAGCTGCTGCACAGCCTTGGAGGCGTCGGTAACAATGCAAGGCTTATGGCTCAACTCATCGTCAGAAACATCGAGCCGGACGTGGTCCGGCAACTGCAGCGCAATGCCGCGGAACATGGGCGTTCGGCGGAAGAAGAGCATCGCGAAATCCTGCGCAATGTCTTGTGTCCGAAGCGTCCGGCGGCTCCGGATTTCAAGACCCTGCTCACCAGCATCCCGCAGGGGGAGGATATCTTCGCCCGTGAGCCCGACTTCGGCCGGCCGCCACCGCGGACGTGCACGGACTGCAACTGATCTCACGCAATGTGAAGGATCTCGTGGGTGGCCGGCGGTGCAGTCGTACTTGAATCCAAGAAGGCCAAGACAGTCGTGAAATGGCTTGAACGTCAGCGTGTTCTTTTTACGCTGAGCCATCATCCGATTCCCCATGAAACCTGGAAAGCGCTCATGCACGAGGCCCGTGTGTTCCATGGCCTGGGTGCGGTGGAGCGCGCACGTCTGCGTGAATTGAGCACTTTGTTCTTGCACCGCAAGACTTTCACGGGATCACAAGGACTGGACGTATCAACCGGGATTGCCGTGGCAGTGGCAGCGCAGGCCTGCCTGCTGATTCTTGATCTGGGGCTGGATTACTACGACGGCTGGGTTGAAATCATCATCTATCCCGGCCCTTTCAGGGTGAGCAAGGACGTCACTGACGCCACCGGTCTGGTATCGCACCAGGAGCAGGTCTTGGGCGGTGAATCCTGGTTACAGGGGCCGGTGATTCTGTCCTGGGATACTGCCGCCTCCGACCTGGCCGGGCTGCGCCCCGGACAGAATGTGGTGGTTCACGAATTCGCCCACAAGCTGGACATGCTCAATGGCAGCGCCAACGGAATGCCACCCTTGCATTCGTCAATGATCCGTCAGCATTGGACCCAGGCATTTACAGACGCTTTCGATCAGCTCCACCAGCGGCTGGCGCAGCATCACCATCCCGGCATCAATGTTTATGCCGCGACCTCTCCCGCGGAGTTCTTTGCAGTGTCGAGCGAGTATTTCTTTACAGCGCCTGCGACGTTGCAGCATCAGTTTCCCGCTGTCTACGAGCAGCTCGTATTGTTCTATCGACAAGATCCGGCGAGGCGTTCTGCCGCTCAATGAAGCACATGGGTGCTGTGGTCATCTTTTCAGCTCCCCCTACGCCAGCCGGACTTACCGGCCGAGCAGATCGCCCGGCAGCGCCGGTGTGTACTTCGGCAGGCGCAGGGCGTGGGTGGCCTGCTCGAAGTCGTAGCCGTAGCCGAGCAGCTTGCCGTCGCTGAAGGCCGGGCCGAGGATCGAGATGCTGACGGGCAGGCCGGCCGTGGTCATGCCGGCCGGCACGATCAGCTCGGGATAGCCGGCCATGTTGGCGATATTGAAGCCGGTGCCGGTGGCGCTGGCGGGGCGTGGGTTGGCCGAGGGCTGGATCAGCGCCGCCGCCCGCGGGCTGCTCAAGTAGACGATGGCATCGAGCTGGTACTTCCTGATATCCGCGTCCACCGCGGCCTTGACCATGGCGAAGCCCTCGTTCTTCGCCGCGAGGTAGACCGGGTCGTCCAGAGCCAGCGCCACGGTGTCGCTGTAGCGCAGGGCGTAGGCCTTCTGCGGGCTGGGGTAGCCGGTCTTGGGGTCGTTGGCGAGGCGCACCAGGTCGTCGAGGGTCTTGGGATAGGCGGGGCCGGTGTTCTTCTTCAGGTAGTCGGCGATCTGCGCCTTGAACTCGGACTGCACCACCGTGCGGAACGCGTCGGAGCGCCCCTCGATCATGAATTCCGGGTACTGGAAGTCGATGATGGTCGCACCGAGCTTGCGCAGGCTGTCCAGCGCTTCCTTGAACACCGCATCCACCTGCTCGTCCTGACCGTCGAAATTGCGGGCGATGCCGATGCGGGCGCCGGTCAGCGCGCCTTTCCTGAGGAAGGCGGTGTAGTCCTTCTCGACGCGGCCCTCGCTCTTGGCGGTCATCGGGTCCGCCGGATCGGGGCCGGCCATCACGTTCAGCGCCACCGCGATGTCGTAGACGCTGCGCGCCATCGGGCCGCCGGTGTCCAGCGTCAGCGACAGCGGCACGATGCCGTCGCGCGACATCAGGCCGGTGGTGGGCTTGAGGCCGACGATGCCGTTCACCGAGGAGGGGCCGCGCACCGAGCTGGCGGTGTCGGTGCCCAGGCCGAACTGCGCGAACACCGCGGCGATGGAGGCACCGGTGCCGCCGCTGGAGCCTGAAGGGCCGTGGTCCAGCGCATGCGGATTGTGCGTCTGCCCACCCATCGAGCTGTAGCCGTCGGGCACCGCGCCGGCCTTGAGCACCGCCGGGTCCTTGGCGCCGCCCACGCTGCCGCCGCCGGAGGCGAACTCGCTCATGTTGACCTTGGCCAGGATGATGGCGCCGGCGTCGCGCAGCCGCTTGACCACGAAGGCGTCGCTGGGCGGCACGCTGCCCTTGAGCAGCCAGGAGCCGGCGGTGGTGGGCATGTCGAAGGTGTCGTAGTTGTCCTTCAGCACGATCGGGACGCCGTGCAGCGGGCCGCGAATCTTGCCGGCCTTGCGCTCGGCGTCGCGCTGCCGCGCCAGGTCCAGGGCCTTGGGGTTGAGGGTGATCACGGTGTTGATCGCCGGGCCTTTTTTGTCGTAGGCATCGATGCGGGCGAGATAGGCGCGCACCAGCTGCTGCGAGGTCAGCGAGCCGTCGGCAAACGCCGCCTGCACGTCGGCGATGGTGGCGGTTTCGATGTTGAGTGGCGCCGCGCGGGCGGTCGAGAAGGCGAGCAGGCCGGCGAGGACCAGTGCGAGCTGTGGGAAGGGGCGCAGTTTCATGGACGCTGTGGGGTAGCGGGTCGCAATGCGGGAACGAATGAACGGATGCCGGAGTCCTCGCGCACAGGCGCGGCCGGCTGGAACTTTGTCGTTATCTAGACGCCGGGAGTACGGCATGACCCTACCCCTTGCTGCGCGCGTGCGGTTCAAGGGCGAAAAGAGGAGATCCACTGCGGCTGGCTGTTTGGACAGGGTCGGCCTGATCGGCTTCTTCCTGTTCGCCAGGCGTCTGCCCGTGCGATGAACGGCTGGTGAATCCGCCGGCGGCGTAGCTGTCTCAGTCCAGCCCTGTCCAGCCACTGGCGATTGGCCGCTTCCGGGAAGGCCAGTGAGATGGATGGCGGCTTACAATGTAGTAATCATTTCGGTGCAAGTTGCCAGGAGCCGACCATGCACAGCATCCGCATCGATTGGGCACAAATCTCGTCGGAAGATGGAATGTGGGACGCTCTTTGCCGGGAAAGCAAGGAGCCTATGTGGCATGGGCGCAACCTGGATGCGCTGAACGACTCGTGGGTTGCCGGGGGAATAAACGAGATGGGCCCGCCATACCAGTTTCACTTTTTGAATTGCAGCAAGGTCGCAGAACGATTGGCTCGGACAGCTAGTGCGGTCATGGACATTGCTCGCACTTCAGTCGCGGAGAACGGCGGTGCGTATGACGCGAAGCCATAGACGTCGCAGTTCGGCTCGGAGCTGTCCTTGGCGACCGGCCAGCAACCGTAGGTTGGGGTGAGCTGCGAACCCCAACATGCACCGTCAATCATTGCCCAATGCGCTACCGAAGAGCCACTGCCCCCGGAGGCACTTACTTCTTCACCGTCAATCTGGTCGATCGCTCCAGCCGCCTGCTCCTGGATCGGGTCGATGACCTGCGGGAGAGCGTGCGCGTGGTCAAACAGCGTCATCCTTTTGAAATCGTCGCCTGGGCGGTTTTGCCCGATCATTTGCACGCGGTATGGACCTTGCCTGCGTCCGATGCGGACTTCTCAAGCCGCTGGATGTTGATAAAGGCCGCATTCTCCCGACGCATCGGCAAGGGCGAATTCGTAAGGCCAAGCCGGATCGCCAAGGGCGAACGCGGGCTATGGCAAAGGAGATTCTGGGAGCATCAAATCCGCGACGACAATGACCTGGTACGTCACGTCGACTATATTCACTTCAATCCGGTGAAGCATGGGTATGTAAACCGCGCTTCCGACTGGCGACACTCGTCGATTCACCGCTATATCAACGCGGGCGAAATGCCGCGGGATTGGGCGGCGGCGCCTGATTCAGACCTTCTGAGCGGGGAAAGGGCGTAATGTTGGGGTTCGCAAGCTCACCCCAACCTACGCGAGCTGCTTAATTACAAGATTCAACGAGTGTTCCACCCACGTCGCATAGAGCACCAATGACAACTCAGCTTGGCCCTCCGATCGAGCTCTCCTGGCTGCCGCCAGAAGCTTCGGTGTGTGGTCAATGACGACATCAAAGTCATCTGGGAGAGAAGCCGTAACTGACCGAAGTTGCTTCCAGATGTCTTCTTTTGGCTTTGTTAAATCAATGTGGCCTGCATTTGCAAATTCCGCGAGCAGGCTTCTGGCAACCGCCACCACTACGGAGTCAATGCGCTTCGGCTTCTTCATGATGCCCAACGCTGCGCTCAGCGGCCGCCCTGAGCCGAAGGCGAAGGGCTGTCCGATGCAGCGCTGGGTTGGCCGAATGGACCCACGCCAAGTGGCTTGAGCAGGCCGATCTGATAGTAGTTCCAAAGATTGTCCTCGTACCCGTTCACGATTCGCCCCTGCGCTTTGCCCCACGGCCAGAACAACCCCACAGACTGTCGATGCATTCCCGGATATTTGTTTCCCTGAAGCGTCACCCAGCCCCACTCGGCTTGATGATTCTTGCGGAACACCTCTCCTATGTAGCTACCCATCATTTTGTAGAAGCTCGCGTAGGGGGGGGGGGGGGGGGGGCGGGGGGCCCCCCCCCCCCCCCCCCCCCCCCCCCCCCCCCCCCCCCCCCCCCCCCCCCCCCCCCCCCCCCCCCCCC
>JARLJS010000089.1 GCA_031291075.1 Nevskia sp.
CCACGGTTGAGCACACCAGCGAGCTGGAATTCTGCGTTTCCTGCCACTCGATGCAGGTGCCGTACCAGGAATACCAGGCCTCGCCGCACTTCATGAACGCCTCGGGCGTGCGTGCGACCTGCTCGGACTGCCACGTGCCGCGCAGCCCGATTCCCAAGCTGTGGGCCAAGGCGCTGGCGGCCAACGACGTGGTGCAGGAAGTTCTCGGCACCATCGATACGCCGGAAAAATACGAATCCAACCGCCTGCGCATGGCCAAGATCGTCTGGGCGCGCATGGAGGAGACCGATTCGCGCGAGTGCCGGTCCTGCCACACCCAGTCGGCGATGGACGTGCACAAGCAGACCAAGCCCAACGTCGATCAGATGACCAAGGGCCTGGCTGAGGGCCAGACCTGCATCAACTGCCACAAAGGCATTTCGCACCACCTGCCCGACATGGCGAGCGGCTACAAGGCCACGGCCGCGGACCTGAGCGCGGCGGCCGAGCAGGAAGGCGCCAAGGCCGATACCGTTTATACGCTGGGCGTCGCCGCGTTCTGGCTCGACAAACCCGCCAGCCAGGACGCCGACCCCGACGGCAAGCTGCTGCCGGTGGCGGGGCTGAAGGTGCTTTCGCGCGACGGCGATCTGATGCGGGCCAAGGTGTCGGGCTGGGTGCAGGAGGGCGCGGAACGGCTGATGTATGCCGAGCGCGGCCAGCGCGTCATGGTCGCCGCCCTGGCCGGCGAGACGGCGGACAAGCTGGAGAAGGGCACGCCGGAGGTGGACAACGACACCGGCCTGACCTGGACCCCGGTGACGCTGAGCGTGTGGACCAGCCGCCACGGCGTGTATTCCAACCTCAAGGCGCTGTGGGCCTACGGCAACGAGATGTATTCCACCGTCTGCGGGTCCTGCCACGGCCTGCCGCCGACCGACCAGTTCCTGGCCAACCAGTGGATCGGCACGCTGTCCGACATGAAGGGCAACGTCGCGCTGGACGACACGGAATACCGCTTCCTGCTGCGCTACCTGCAAGCCCATGCCGGAAAGTGATCTGGACCGCGTCCTGAACCAACCCGTCCTGCTGGGCGGCTTCGCCGACCTGTTCGCCGCCTCCCTGGAGGGGGAGGATCTCGCCGAGTGGCGCGACGGCACGCTCGGTCGGCTCGCTCCGCTGCTGGGTGAGCCGGGCTGCGCCGAGCCGCTCGCCCGCGCGGCCGGGGTGCTGGCCGGGCTGGGCGAGGGGGCCGAGGCGGTCTCGACGCTGAACGTCAGCCACGTGCGGCTTTTCTCCGGCTTCGGCGGGCCGCGCGGCCACGCGGCGCCCTATGAATCGCTCTATCGCGGCGAGGGGACGCGGCTGTTCGGTGAGCCCGCGGCGGAGATGGCCGTGCTGCTGGCCGCGAACGGGCTGGCCGTGGCGCGGGACTGCGCCGAGGCGCCCGATCATCTTGCCGTGGAACTGCTGGCGCTGGCGGCCCTGCTGCAGGCCGGAGCGCCCGGGGCACCCGGAGCGCCCGATGCGGCGGGGTTGCGCGCGCGGCTTGCCGGCTGGGTTCCCGATTTCGCGGCGGCCTGCGCCGTCTGCGACGAGCTTGGATTTTATGCGGCCGTGGCCGCCGGGCTGGAGGCTTTCCTCCGCCTGGGCGGCGCGGCCGGCGTATCGCCTTCAACGTAACGGAGGAAATGTCATCATGACCGCTTCCCCATCGAGCGGGCTCGCCGCGCTCAGTCGGCGGCACCTGCTGGTTTCTTCGGCCACGCTCGGCGCGCTGGCCGGGGCCGGACTGGCGCCGCGTCGTGCCCACGCCGCCTCGGCCGAGATTCTCAGCGCGTCGCATTTTGGCGCCTTCTACGCCAAGGTCGAGGACGGTCGCTTCGTCTCCCTGCGTCCGTGGGAGAAGGACCCGCACCCCTCGCCGGCGCTGCCGGCCGTGCAGGACATCGTCTACGATCCCGCGCGCATCCGCTACCCGATGGTGCGGCGCGCCTATCTTGAAAAAGGCCCCGGCGCCTCGCCGGAAACCCGTGGCACCGGCGACTTCGTGCGTGTTTCCTGGGACCAGGCGCTCGACCTGGTGGCCAAGGAGATCAAGCGCGTCCAGACCGACTTC
>JARLJS010000090.1 GCA_031291075.1 Nevskia sp.
CCACTTCCAGAGCCCGCTTCACGGCCAACTCCTTGAACTCGGCCGTGTATTCTTGCTTCGGTATCTTCTTCATCTCGTCTCTTCCTTAGGTCTCAATGATACTCATCGACCCTTGGAAGACGAAATTCGGGGGGCACCTCATTCCGATGCTTGACGATCTGTCTGTAACGCTTGTCCTTGTACAGCTCAGAGACAAACTCTTCTGCGAGATTTCCGTACCAAATGTGGTTGTATAAAATCTCAGCTTTGTCCATGAGCGCAAGATCTCTAACTTCGATTTGATATTCGTTGCGTTCAATATCTTCGATCTGAAATACATCAGCTAACTGCCTGCCCTGATTTAAGATCGTAGTTCGCGATGTCAGAATAAATCGCTTGGAATTGTCTCGACCCACTCGCTTGATGAAATTAACTATGTGCGTATCTTCATGGCGTTCGAGCGCCTGCAAATAGTTTCTGCCAAGAAAATCATCAAACAAGAACAACTGATTTTGATTTGCACGATAGACGTCTTCCGCTTCTTGAATAGAGTGCTCCAAGAAATAGACAGAGAATCCTTTAGCCGAGTGTTCGAGAGCCAAATTATGCGCCAGGGATGTCTTTCCAGCCCCCGGCTCTCCCGATATGATTATCGTATGCAAATCGTCGAGCTTTTTTCTCGCTTCGCCATAATGAATCGTATAGACAAACTTATGGGCAGCCTCGGAGATAGTCTGCAGACGGTCCTGACTTCGCGACAAAATGCCCGAATTTATTATTGCACTAAGTGCGCTACTGCTCGCCAACCAGAGCTTGAAATGACGTAACTCTATTTCCGGATGTCGGGAAAGCACATCGGTAAAGTCTTCCGCGCCGAAAATGTCACTTGGTGTTCGTACCCACGGTGTAAGGACCTTAACTATTTTGTCCTTATCAGCTCTACTTAACGGGAGGGTTGTCGCGAGAAGATACCGCTTCGGCGCCAACCTGCGTATTTTTTCCAATTCAGTCTTATGCAAGTGGTTTATAAGTGCATTAGTGCCGCTCTTTAGCCAGTGCTTGCACTGAATAATCGTTTCGCTCCCTGCACAAAAAAACGCCCATCTACCCCGGCGTCTCTACCGGGCTTGAAACGCTCTACTCGCACGCCTTCCAGTGCAGAAATAACGTCCGCAGTTAGAACCTCGAAGTCTTTATCGTTAATTGCCCCAAAGTTGTAGTTATTCATGCCCCTCCAGCACGATTAGATGCCAAACTAGGCTCCTGGTAGAAGCAAGGTCGCGATCAAAGTAGACAAGTCCCGCCCTACTCCACCGTCACCGACTTCGCCAGATTCCGCGGCTGATCCACATCCGTCCCCTTCAGCACCGCCACGTGGTACGACAGCAGCTGTAGCGGCACGGTGTAGACGATGGGGGCAACGTAGCGCTCGGCGTGGGGCATGCGGATCAGGGTGGTGCCGGGTTCCTCGGTGAGGCCGGTGGCGTCGTCGGCGATGACGAACAGCCGGCCGCCGCGGGCGCGGACGACCTGGATGTTGGACTTGAGCTTGTCCAGCAGCTCGTTGTTGGGGGCGACGACCACCACCGGCATTTCCTCGTCGATGAGGGCCAGGGGGCCGTGCTTGAGCTCGCCGGCGGCATACCCTTCCGCGTGGATGTAGGAGATTTCCTTGAGCTTGAGGGCGCCTTCCAGGGCGATGGGGAACATGGGGCCGCGGCCGAGGAAGAGGGTGTGGTGCTTTTCCACGAACAGCTCGGCGAGCTGCTGGATGGCGGGGTCCATGTGCAGGGCGCGCTCGACGGTGCCGGCCACGCCGTAGGCCTGGCGCACGATCTCCTCTTCCAGCTCCGGCTTGAGGCCGCGGTAGCGGCCGAGCATGGCGGCCACCAGCAGCACGGCCAATAGCTGGGTGGTGAAGGCCTTGGTGCTGGCCACGCCGATCTCGGGGCCGGCCTGGGTGAGCAGGACGAGGTCCGACTCGCGCACCATGGAGCTTTGCGCGGAGTTGCAGATGGCGAGCAGGGCCAGGTAGCCGGCGGTACGGGCGTAGCGCAGAGCGGCGAGCGTGTCGGCGGTCTCACCGGACTGCGACAGGGTGACGAACAGCGTGTCGGCCGGCACGGTGACCTTGCGGTAGCGGTACTCGCTGGCCAGCTCGACGCTGCAGGGCAGGCCGGCCAGCTCCTCGATCCAGTACTTGGCGACGAGGCCGGCGTGGTAGCTGGTGCCGCAGGCGACGAGGTGCACGCAACTGGCCTTGGCCAGGATCTGGGCCGCGCGTGGCCCCAGCGATTCCGGCAGCACATGGTGGCCGCTGGCGCGGCCGCGCAGGGTGTTGGCCAGGGCTTCGGGCTGCTCGAAGATTTCCTTGAGCATGAAGTGGCGGTAGGGGCCTTTTTCCGCCGCCTCCGGGCGCAGGGCGATGTCGTGCACCGCGCGCTCGCGCTTGTGGCCGTCGGCGCCGAAGATGTGCACGGCCTCCTGGGTGATCTCGGCCAGGTCGCCCTCTTCCAGGTAGATGAAGCGCTGCGTCACCGGCAGCAGGGCGGAGACGTCGCTGGCGACGAAGTTTTCGCCGAAGCCCAGGCCGATGACCAGGGGGCTGGCGATGCGGGCGACGACGAAGCGGTCCGGCGCATGGGCGTCGAACACCACGATGGCGTAGGCGCCGGTGAAGCGGCGCACCGCCTCGCGCACTGCCTCGGCCAGGCCCACGCCGTGCTTGAGGTTATCGTGCACCAGGTGAGCGATGACCTCGGTGTCGGTCTCGGAGGAGAACGTGTAGCCCTTGGCCTGCAACTCGGCCTTGATGGTTTCGTAGTTCTCGATGATGCCGTTGTGGATCACCGCGACGCGGCCGCCGGAGACGTGGGGATGGGCGTTCTGCTCGGTGACGCCGCCGTGGGTGGCCCAGCGGGTGTGGGCCACGCCGAGCTGGCCGCTCAGGTGATGCGCCTCCAGCTTGGCCTGCAGCTGGGCCACCTTGCCCACCGCGCGGCACAGGCTGACGGCGCCATGGTCGAGCACGGCCAGGCCGGCGGAGTCATAGCCGCGGTATTCGAGCCGGCGCAGGCCCTCCACCAGGATGGGGACGATATTGCGCTGGGCTACAGCGCCGACGATTCCGCACATAAGGCAGTGGCCGGTGAAGAGTGGTTAGTGGTCAGTATTGTAGCGGGGGGCGCCGGCGGCGCGCCGGGACGTTCGCCTCTCCCCCTGGGAGAGGCCGCGCCGCGGCGCGGGTGAGGGCGCGCAGCCTGGGCGGGGGGAGCGCTTTACGGAAGCGGGGCGCCCTCACCCTGCCCTCTCCCAGAGGGAGAGGGGACCCATCACTTCTTCGGCTTTTTCCAGCCCTTGAAGCTCTTCTGCTCCCGCGCCCGGCAGATGGTGAGGGCGTCTTCCGGCGCTTCCTTGGAGATGGTGCTGCCGGCGGCGATGTAGGCGCCGCGGCCGATGGTGACCGGGGCGACGAGCTGGCTGTCGGTGCCGATGAAGGCGTCGTCGCCGATGGTGGTGACGTGCTTGTTGGCGCCGTCGTAGTTGCAGGTGATGACGCCGGCGCCGATGTTGACGCGGGCGCCGACCACGGCATCGCCGACGTAGGCCAGGTGGTTGGCCTTGCTGGCCTGGCCCAGCGCGCTCTTCTTGATCTCGACGAAGTTGCCGATGTGCACCTGGTCGGCAAGCTGCGCGCCGGGGCGCAGGCGGGCGAAGGGGCCGATGATGCAGTCGCGGCCGGCCGCGGCGCCGTCCAGCACGGAATGGGCGTCGACGCGGGTGCCGGCGCCGAGCTTGACGTTGCGCAGCACGCAGTAGGGGCCGACGCTGACGTTGTCGCCCAGCTCCACGCTGCCCTCCAGCACGCAGCCGACGTCGATGGAGACGTCGCGGCCGAAGCTGAGCGTGCCGCGCAGGTCGAAGCGGGCGGGATCGGCCAGATGCAAACCATCGCGCAGGAACTGCTCGGCGCGCGCGCGCTGGTAGCGCCGCTCGGCCTGCGCCAGTTGCAGGCGGTCGTTGACGCCTTCCACCTCGTCCAGGCCGGCCGCCACGGTCTGCACCTCGACGCTGTCGTTGGCGGCGAGCGCCACCACGTCGGTAAGGTAGTACTCGCCCTTGGCGTTGTCGTTGCCGACGTGAGCCAGCCAGCGCTTGAGCCGCCGCGCCGGCGCGGCCAGCAGGCCGGTGTTGACCTCGCGGATGGCGCGCTGCTCGGGGCTGGCGTCCTTCTCCTCCACCACGCCGGTGACGCGGCCCTTGGCGGTGCGCAGGATGCGGCCGTAGCCGAAGGGATCGGGCAGCTCGGCGGTGGCGATGGCCAGGCCGTCGCCGGCCGCGGCGGCGAGCTTGCGCACCAGCTCGACTGAGATCAGCGGCACGTCGCCGTAGAGCACCACCACCAGGGCGTTGTCCGGCACCAGCGGCATGGCCTGCTGCACGGCGTGGGCGGTGCCGAGCTGCTGCTCCTGCAGCACCACGTCGGCGCCGGGGAAATCGGCCTGCAGCCACTGCTGAACCTGGCCGGCGCCATGACCGAGCACGACGTGGCAGGCCGCGGCGTCTGCACTCTGCGCGGTGGCGAGCACGTGGCCCAGCATGGGGGTGCCGCCCACCCGGTGCAAAACCTTGGGCAGGGCGGATTTCATGCGCGTGCCCTGGCCGGCGGCGAGGATGACTGCGTGGAGATTCATGGCGGATCGGATCGCGGGGATACGCCACTATGATAGTGGCGGAGGGGCGATAGTGCCCCGCAGGCGATTAATGGCCGCTGCCCTGACTCAGAAATACGCGGACAAAATCACTTGTCGTCCCCGCGTAGGCGGGGACCCAGTTCTGCTTCAGGCTTCGTGCAAAATCGAAAACTGGATTCCCGCCTTCGCGGGAATGACAATAAACAAAAAAAGACCCTCCCCCGCATACGCAGGAGAGGGCTTGGCGAAGCGTTTCAGCGCTTGTTGACCTTTTCCAGGAACTTCAACATCGCCACGGCCTGCAGCAACTCGGATTCGGCGCGGGCGACGTCGATGTCGCTCTTGGCGGTTGTCATGTTCTCCTCGGCGCGCTGCTTGGCCTTGAGGGCGGCGGCTTCGTCGAGGTCCTTGGCGCGGATGGCGGTGTCGGCCAGCACGGTGACCAGGTGCGGCTGCACTTCGAGGATGCCGCCGCCGACGAAGAACGCGTGCTCTTCGCCGTTCTCCTGCCGCACGCGCACCGCGCCGGCCTTGAGCCGGGTGAGCAGCGGCGCGTGGCGCGGCGCGATGCCGACCTCGCCCATCTCGGCCATGGCGAACACCATGCTGGCCTCGCCGGCGTGGATGTTGCCTTCGGCGCTGACGATGTCGACGTGGATGGTGCTCATGGTGGTGCCTGCCTAGACCTTCTTGGCCTTCTCGATCGCTTCGTCGATGCCGCCGACCATGTAGAACGCCTGCTCCGGCAGCGCGTCGTGCTTGCCGTCGACGATCTCGCGGAAGCCGCGGATGGTCTCCTTCAGCGAAACGTACTTGCCGGGCGAGCCGGTGAACACTTCGGCGACGTGGAACGGCTGCGACAGGAAGCGCTGGATCTTGCGCGCGCGGGCGACGATGCGCTTGTCGTCCTCGCTCAGCTCGTCCATGCCCAGGATGGCGATGATGTCCTTCAGCTCCTTGTAGCGCTGCAGCACGCCCTGCACGTCGCGGGCGGTGTTGTAGTGGTCGGAGCCGAGCACGTTCGGGTCGAGCTGGCGGCTGGTGGAGTCGAGCGGGTCCACCGCCGGGTAGATGCCCAGGGCGGCGATGTCGCGCGACAGCACCACGGTGGCGTCAAGGTGGGCGAAGGTGGTGGCCGGGCTGGGGTCGGTCAAGTCGTCCGCCGGCACGTACACGGCCTGGATGGAGGTGATGGAGCCCTTCTTGGTGGAAGTGATGCGCTCCTGCAGCACGCCCATTTCCTCGGCCAGGGTCGGCTGGTAGCCCACCGCCGACGGCATGCGGCCGAGCAGCGCGGACACTTCGGTGCCGGCCAGGGTGTAGCGGTAGATGTTGTCGACGAAGAACAGCACGTCGCGGCCGTCGTCGCGGAAGAACTCGGCCATGGTCAGGCCGGTCAGCGCCACGCGCAGGCGGTTGCCGGGCGGCTCGTTCATCTGGCCGTACACCATCGCCACCTTGGACTCGGCCAGGTTCTCCTGCACGATGACCTTGGCGTCGGACATTTCGTGGTAGAAGTCGTTGCCCTCGCGGGTGCGCTCGCCCACGCCGGCGAACACCGACAGGCCGGAGTGCTCGGTGGCGATGTTGTTGATCAGCTCCAGCATGTTGACGGTCTTGCCCACGCCGGCGCCGCCGAACAGGCCGACCTTGCCGCCCTTGGCGAACGGGCACAGCAGGTCGATCACCTTGATGCCGGTTTCCAGCAGGTCGGTGGAGCCGGACTGGTCCTCGTAGCTCGGCGCGTCGCGGTGGATCGCCCAGTGCTGCTCGGACTTGACCTCGCCGCGCTCGTCGATGGGCTCGCCCAGCACGTTCATGATGCGGCCGAGGGTGGCCTTGCCCACCGGCACCGAGATCGGCGCACCGGTGCTGCGCACTTCCAGGCCGCGCTTGAGTCCATCGGAGGAACCGAGCGCGATGGTGCGCACCACGCCGTCGCCGAGCTGCTGCTGCACTTCCAGCGTCAGCGCCGTGCCGTCGATCTTCAGCGCGTCGTAAATCTGGGGGATGGCGTCGCGCGGAAACTCCACGTCGATCACCGCGCCGATGATTTGGACAATCTTGCCCGTGCTCATTGTTGCCTCTCTCGATTCCTGAATTTCATGTCTTGACGACTTGTGAGACGTGAGACGTGAGACGTGAGACGCAAGCTAAAAGCCGGCGCATCTTTTTCGTCTCACGTCTCACGTCTCACGTCTCACAGTCTTCACACCGCCGCGGCGCCGCCGACGATCTCCGCCAGCTCCTTGGTGATGCTGGCCTGGCGGGCCTTGTTGTAGGCGAGCTGCAGGCTGCTGATGATCTTGCCGGCGTTGTCGCTGGCCGCCTTCATCGCCACCATGCGGGCGGACTGCTCGGAGGCGGAGTTTTCCACCACCGCCTGGTACACCTGCGACTCGATGTAGCGGGTCAGCACGGTGTCGAGCAGGTCGGCCGCGTCCGGCTCGTAGATGTAGTCCCACGGGAAGCCGCTGCTCTTGAGGTTGGGCGCCGCGAACGGCGCCGCCTGGTCGTCGGCGTTCTTGCTCACGGTCAGCGGCAGCAGCTGCCGGATGGTGGGCTTCTGCGTCATGGTGTTGACGAACTGGTTGGACACCAGCAGCACGCGGTCCACCTGGCCGGCGCGGAACGCGTCCGTCACCGTGGTGATGGTGCCCAGCAGCTGGTCCATGTGCGGCTTGTCGCCAAGCTGGGTGGTCTGCGCCAGCACCTTGCCGCCCACGCGCTTGAAGAACGCCGCCGCCTTGCCGCCGAACACCGCGAACTGCACCTCGGCGCCCTGCTCCTTCCAGTCGCGGATGGAACGCACCACTGCGCGGAACAGGTTCATGTTGAGGCCGCCGCACAGGCCGCGGTCGGTGGAGACCACGATGTAGGCGACCGTCCTGGTCGGGCGCTCGATCATGTACGGATGCTTGTACTCCGGCGTCGCCTGCGCCAGATGGCCGACCGTGCGCAGGATCTTCTCGGCGTACGGGCGCGCCTGGACCATGCGCTCCTGGGCCTTGCGCATCTTCGACATCGCCACTTTTTCCATCGCACGGGTGATCTTCTGCGTGTTCTTCACGCTCTTGATCTTGGTGCGGATTTCCTTAGCGCCTGCCACTTAACGGCTCCGTGAGACGTGAAACGTGAGACGTGAGACGTGAAAGGCCAAAGCGTCACCGCCGCACGTTGTCCTTGGATTTCCTCGTCTCATCTCTCACCCCTCACTGCTTTTCGCTTGCGTCTCACGTCTCACCTCTCACGTCTCACAATCTTTTCAGATGGCGGACTGCTTGAGGTAGGCTTCCATCGCGCCTTTCAGCTCGCCCTCGATGGCGTCGTTCCAGTCACCGGTGTTGAGCTTGTCGAGCGTGCCCTTGTGGCTGGCCGCCAGGAACTGGTGCAGGCCGCTTTCCCAGCCCAGCACCTTGTCCACCGGCACCTTGTCGATGTAGCCCTTTTCCACCGCGTACAGGGTGGCGGCCATCTGGCCGACGGACAGTGGGGCGTACTGCTTCTGCTTCATCAGCTCGGTGACGCGCTGGCCGCGCTCGAGCTGCTTGCGGGTGGCTTCGTCCAGGTCGGAGGCGAACTGGGCGAAGGCCGCCAGCTCGCGGTACTGCGCCAGCGCCAGGCGCACGCCGCCGCCGAGCTTCTTGACCACCTTGGTCTGGGCCGCGCCACCGACGCGCGACACCGAGATGCCGGCGTTCATGGCGGGACGGATACCGGCGTTGAACAGGTCGGTCTCCAGGAAGATCTGGCCGTCGGTGATGGAGATCACGTTGGTCGGCACGAAGGCGGACACGTCGCCGGCCTGGGTCTCGATGATCGGCAGCGCGGTGAGCGAGCCGGTCTTGCCCTTGACGGCGCCGTTGGTGAACTTCTCGACGTACTCGGGATTGACGCGCGCGGCGCGCTCGAGCTGCTTGCGGGTGGCTTCGTCCAGGTCGGAGGCGAACTGGGCGAAGGCC
>JARLJS010000091.1 GCA_031291075.1 Nevskia sp.
AGGATGCGACGCGGCGCGAAACCCAGCAGACGAGTGATCGCCACCTCGGTGGACGACTCCATCAGAGCCGTCACCTCGAGCGCGACCGCAGCTGCCAGTGCTAGGCGCTGCTTCGCGACCTGCGCCTTGGGCGCACGACCACCGTCGAAGCAGGCGGTGATGGCACGCAGGGCAGCCGCAAGCCACAGGGGGCAGGCGGGATGATCCGCCGTCTCCGCGACGGTACTCAATGACGCCGGATGCAGCATCGTCAGCATGTGAGTCCGCTCGACATCCTCCATGCTCGTGTTCGGTGAGCATCCGTCCGCTTGGCGTACGTCGGGTCCGGCGCACGAAGGAGTCGACGGCGACGGCGACGGCTCCGGACCGTCCGCCGACACCGGCAGGAGACCGACGGAGGGGACAGGCTCATCGAGGAAGGCGAGAGAGGAGTCGACCACAGCGACGTCGATGAACAGAGACGGCTGGGAGGAGATGGCGGGAGGGGAGCGAATACCATCCATACCGGTATGGGTGACCATACCGGTATGGACCGGCATACCGGTATGGACGTCCATACCGGTATGAACCCCCCGCCGCGCGTCCGCCGCGACATCGCACGGAGGAGCGAGATCTGTTGCACACAGCGAATGGCCGAGCGGCTGGTCCCACCAGGCGGCGCCCGTATGCTGCCTCGGGTGCCTCACGGAAGCGGCCACCCGCACCGCGGCGGCGAGAGCCTGACGCATCGTCCAAGCGTTGTTGGTGCTGGACGGTAGGACCGACAGACCTGCCATGGCGCACAGCATCTGGAGGTCCGTGCCGTTCGGCGCAGACTTACGCAGATACGCGCGCAGGTGATCAGTCTCCGTCTGGCCTCGAGGCGGAGTTGAGTCGAGTCGGACGGCGGCGACACTGCCGCCATGTGGTGGAGGAAGCGATCCGGCGCCGACGGCAGGAGCTGCTCCAATGGTGAGAGTGCCGCCCATGCGGCTGCCTCTCCCACCTTCTTGACGGCGGCCGCATGCTTGGCACGGATGGTCACCACGAGCGCGCGTTGCTTCTGCCAGACGCGTGCGAGGCGCTCGGGGGAGGTCTCGGCACGACGACCGACGCGACGCACGCCGTCGTCATCGGGCAGGTGACCAGACAACGGCGGTGTGCCGTTGGAGGTGTGTGTGCGCCCTGTGGCGCCCGTGCGCGTCTGCACCGCTGCGGCTGCATGTGCGCTCGAGGCAACGACTCGGCCGCCGCTCTCGGGCGCAGTACGTGAGACTGCAGTGACAGCGCTGCGAGCGCGCACAGGCACACCCGACGCACCCGCGTGCGCTCTCTTCACCGGTGCGGTCGGTTGCGTGTGTGCGTGTCGGGACGGTGTCGCCTGCGCGCTCGACACGTGGTCGCGCGCGCTGACTGCACCAACGGTCGGCTGCACGATGGACCCAGCAGGCACGCCTGCGGGGGTCGACAGCGCGACCGCTCCCGACGACACCACACCACCAGGCACACGGGCACGCATGCTAGCGGGCACGCGCGCGACCGCAGAGGTGAGATGCGACCAATCCGTCTCTGGATCCAATCTCCC
>JARLJS010000009.1 GCA_031291075.1 Nevskia sp.
AGTTGGGACTGTCGTCCCCGCGGAGGCGGGGACCCAGTTCTGCTTTGGAGCTTCGTGCAAAATCGAAAACTGGATTCCCGCCTGCGCGGGAATGACGAAGAAATTTAGTTAACGAATTTCCAACTCACCACACTAGGGAAGTTTCACCACCGTTCCGCGCAGCGTCACGCCCGAGAGGAACGTGCCGGCACCGCATTCGTACTCGGTCTCGCTGGAGATGTCGTCTTTCTTATAGTAGCTGTGGATGTTGACCACCGCGTTACCGCCTTCCCGGCGGGCGCGCTCCTGCAGTGCGATCACCGCCGAGGCGAAGTTGATCTGGCAGGCTTCCTCGTCGGACTTGTTGAAGGCGTTGGTCTTCTTGTTGGCGGTGAAGCTGCCGAACGTCTGCTGCGGGGCCGGGTATTTCTGGTCGCCCCAGAACAGCTTGACCTCGCTGTCGATCTTGCCCTGCGCCGCCGTGGAGTTGAGCGCGGCGTCGATCTTCAGCCTGAGATGGTCGTCGCGCGCGTAGGCGCTGGAGGCGACGAGCGCGGTGCCGAGCAGCGGGACGAGCAGTATTTGCTTGTTCATGTGTACCCCCTGGCTATCAATCTATCCTGCGGAAAATCAGCGAGGTGTTGATCCCGCCGAAAGCGAAGTTGTTGTTCATGGTGTACTCGCACTGCAGCTGGCGGCCCTCGTCCATGATGTAGTCCACCTCGCCGCAGCGCGCGTCGACGTTGCGCAGGTTGAGGGTGGGGGCGTACCAGTCGCGGCGCATCATCTCGATGGTGAACCAGCTTTCGATCGCGCCGCAGGCGCCGAGCGTGTGGCCGATGTTGCCCTTCATCGAGCTGAACGGCACCTTGTCGCTGAACAGGTTGAAGGTGGCCGTGCTTTCGGCGATGTCGCCCAGATCGGTGGCGGTGCCGTGGGCGTTGACGTAGCCGATCGCCTGCGGCGGCAGGCCGGCGTCGTCCAGCGCCAGGCGCATGGCCGCTTCCATGGTGTGCTTGTTGGGCTGGGTGACGTGGTCGCCGTCGGAGTTGGTGCCGAAGCCGACGATCTCGGCGTAGATGCGCGCGCCGCGGGCGCGGGCGTGCTCCAGCTCCTCCAGCACCAGGGTGCAGGCGCCTTCGCCGATCACCAGGCCGTCGCGGTCGCGGTCGAACGGTCGCGGCGTGGTGGTTGGCTCCTCGTTGCGCGTGCTGGTGGCGTAGAGCGTGTCGAACACCGCCGCCTCGGTCACGCACAGCTCTTCCGCGCCGCCCGCCACCATCATGCGCTGCCGGCCGAACTTGATCGCCTCGTAGGCGTAGCCGATGCCCTGGCTGCCGGAGGTGCAGGCGCTGGAGGTGGGGATGACGCGGCCTTTCAAGCCGAAGTAGAGGCCGATGTTCACCGCCGTGGTGTGTCCCATCATGCGCACGTAGGTGGTGGCGCTGATGGCGCCGTTGTTGCCGGTGGACAGCAGGGTGACGAACTCGCTCACCGCGTCGGTGCTGCCGGTGGAGGAGCCGTAGGCCACGCCCATCGCCCCGCCGCGGATCGCCGGGTCGTCCAGCAGGCCGGCATCCTGCAGGGCCAGTTCGGTGGCGCGGGTGCCGAGCAGGGCGACGCGGCCCATGGTGCGCAGGGTCTTGCGTGTGTAGTGCGGCGGCGCCGCGAAATCCGGAACGGGTCCGGCCAGGCGCGTGTTGATGTCGCGGTAACGGTCCCACTGCGGCATCCGCGCGATGCCGGACTCACGGGCGCGCAGACGGCTCTCGATGGTGGGCCAGTCGCTGCCCAGCGAGGTGATGCCGGCCATGCCGGTGACGACCACCCGCTTCACGCCATGCCGCCGTTGACGCCGATCACCTGGCGCGTGATGTAGCCGGCGTCGTCGCCCAGCAGGTAGGCGACCAGGCTGGCCACCTCGTCCGCTTCGCCCAGGCGTCCCGCCGGGATCAGCTTGAGCATCTCCTCAACCGGAGCCTGTTTGATCATGTCGGTCCTGATGGGGCCGGGGGCCACGCAGTTCACGGTGATGTTGCGGCTGGCCAGTTCCACCGCCAGCGCCTTGCTGGCTCCAATGATACCGGCCTTGGACGCGCTATAGTTGACCTGCCCGCGGTTGCCGGTCACGCCCGAGATGGAGGCCAGCGTGACGATGCGGCCGCCGTGCCGGAGCCGGATCATCGGCATCAGCAGCGGCTGCAGCACGTTGTAGAAACCGTCCAGGTTGGTGTGCAGCACCTGGTCCCAGTCCTCGCCGCTCAGCGCGGGGAAAGCACCGTCGCGGGCGATGCCGGCGTTGTACACCACGCCGTAATAGGCGCCGCGGGCGGCAATGTCGGCTTCCAGTACGGCGGCGCAGGCGGCACGGTCGGCGATGTCGAAGGCCAGGCGGTGCGCGGCGGCGCCTTGCGCCCCTACCTCCTCGGCCACGGCCTGCAGCTCCGCGGAGTCGGTGCGGCCATGCACCGCCAGTTCGAAGCCGGCGCGCGCCAGCCGCAGCGCCACGCAGCGGCCGATGCCGCGGCTGCTGCCGGTGACCAGTACGCGGCGCCGCTGGGTGTCGGTGGTCATGGTGTCAGGGGGCGGTGGCGTCGGCTTCGACGGAGATGGCATAGCGGTAGCGGAAGTTGGAAATCCAGTAGCGGCCGCGCCAGGGGTCGGCGTCGGCGTAGTCCACCTCGGCGACCAGCTGCCCCGCGCGGCGCAAGCGCCGCACGCCGCCGCCAGGCTCGCTGACGGTCCAGCCGGCGGGTTCGTAGGCACTCTGCAGCGCGGCCAGCGGCCACAGTGCCAGCTGCACGTCGGCCAAAAGCCATTCCGGACGCAGGGTGGGCGGCACTCCCGGCGCCGCGTCCACCTTCCAGTCCTGGCCGTTCCAGGCCACCGTGAGCGCCCGCTGGCCCAGCGCGGTCAACGCCACAACTTCGATCCGTTCCGGCGAAGCGTGCACCACGCAGCGCAAAACCGCTTCGTGCTCGCCGAAGGCTGCGCGCAGGATCTGTTGCGCATCGCGGCTGGCGCCGAGGGTGGCGGGCGGCAGCAGCGGTGGCTGGTCCGGCGGGACGTCCGGACGCGGTGCCGGCGCGGCGGCGCAGCCCGCCAGGCACAGGGCGGCAAGCGCGAGCGCGTGGCGCGGCATGGCAGCGCCCTGCGGCTGCGGGTCTGCCGGGTTGGTGGACGGGCGGATGGTCACCTTGCGCATCCTAAGTGAGCGCCGCGGGCTTTGTCCCGTCCGTCCCCCGTTTTGGGCGCAATGCCAGGGCCAGCAACACGGCAAAGCCGATGCCCAGCGCCTGCACCTGGCCGATGGCATGGATGAACGGGGTGGAGGAGAACGCCAGCAGACCGAACGAGAGGACCGCGGTCAGCGTTGCCAGCACCACTGCCAGCAGCACCGGCCCTTCGGGGCCACGCGCCTCGCGCAGGAAGATGGTGTAGTCCGAGCCCATGCCCATCACCAGCAGCAGCGCCAGCATATGGAACAGGCTGAGCGGCACGCCGGCCCAGGCCAGCACCGCCAGCGCGAGCAGGCCGCCGCCTACCGGCGGCAGGCAGGTGACGATGCCGCCGGCAAGGCCGTAGCGCCAAGCCAGCAGCAGGCCGATCACGACGTACACCGCGGCGGTCAGCAGCATGGCGATGCGCCGGTAGCGGTACAGCACTTCGGAGATGTCGGCGATCTTGTCGATCAGGCGCACGCCCGGCAGACCGTCCGCCGCCCGCGCCAGCGCGTCCGGGTCGCGCAGGTCGAACAGGCTGGCGGCGCCGGCATAACCGTCCCCGACGCGGCCGAGCCAGAGCGGGCGATAGGGATCGGCCGCAGCGCCGGCGAAGAATGTCTGCGGACGCAGCGGGGTTGCCGCCTGGAACGCCTGGATCTGGGCCGCCACCGCGGCGTCGCCGTAGCCGAGTTCGCGCAGGAACGCTGGCAGCAGGCCCTCGGCGGCGTAGACCTTTTGCGCCAGCAGCGCGTGGTCGGCCGCTTGCGTACGCAACGAAGGGACGGCATCGGACACCAGCAGCAGGTTGCCCAAGCGGCCGTCGGCGAGCAGCGGGGCCAGCCGCGCGCGCAGCGCCTCCTCGCGCTGCAGCACCTGCTCCTCGGAATCGCCCCGGATCAGAAGGAAGCGGCGGTCCGGCGCCTGTCCCAGTACCTCGCGCACCCGCGCCTCCTGCCGCAGCAGCTCCGGCGGCGAGTTCTGCAGTGCGCGCACGTCGTCGACGAAGCCCAGGCGCCACAGCCCGCCCGCGACGAACGCGGCTCCGATCAGTGCCAGCGCCACCTGCAGCGGCGGCGAGCCGATGCGCGGCAAATGTTCCAGCCGCCGGACCAGGCGCAGCACCGCCGCGTCCGGTGGCAGCGGCCAGGCAGCGGCCAGGCGCGGCAGCAGGAACAGCACGCAGCCGCAGGCGACGCCCAGCCCGACCGCCGAAAACAGCGCGATCTGGCGCAGTCCCGGGAACGGCGCCAGCAGCAGGGCCAGGTAGGACAAGGCGGTGGTGAAATAGCCCAGGGCGATGCCGGAGGCGACAAAGCCCGGCGCCTGCTCCGCGCGCCAGCCGGACGGGTCGCGGAAGCGGTCGGCGAAAAAGTAGATGGCGTAGTCCACCGAGGTGCCGATCAGGCTGCTGCCGAACACCAGCGTGACCAGGTGCACCTGGCCGAACACCCAGCGGCAGGCGCACAGCCCGGCCATGCCGCCGAGGGTCATGGCCAGGGCGGTGAGCAGCAACGGCCGGGGCGAGCGGAAGGCAAGCAGCATCAGCAGCGCCGTGCCGGCCAGGGAGATGCCGCTGAACAAGGACATCTCCTGCTTGGAACTCGCCACCGCGGCGGCGGCGTGCTGGATCACCCCCGAACCGTCGATCTCCGCCGCGCCGGCGGCCGTTGCGGCGGCGCGCGCGGCGGCGATGGCCTGGCCGGCCGCTTCCTCGGCGGCCACCGAAAACGCGCTGGCGCCGGTCTGCGCCGTCACCAGCACATAGCTGCGGCCACCGGCGGCGACGGCCAGTACGTCCTGCTGCAGCCGGGCCCGTCCGGTGGGTGGACGCTGCCCGGTGACGAAGGCGGACAGCAGTCCGAGCGGATCCTCCGTCGCGTTGAACGGGCGCAGGAAGCCGGCCGGCGTATACAACGCGCGCAGGGCCTCGTCGTGCAGGCGTTGCTGCTGGTTCTGCGCCAGCCATTCGCGGTGACGGGATGACAACAGGTAGCCGCGATAGGGCAGATCCGCGCGCGCCGCTTCGACCAGGCTGCGGTCCAGCTCCAACCGCACCTGCGCGAACTGGCCGCTGTTGCGCAGCGCGTCGGCAAAGGCGCCGGCCGCGGTCCTGGCCGTGGCGAAGTCGGCGGCGCCGACCAGGAACAGGCTGTTGCGCGACAGCCGGTCGGTGTAGGCGTCGAGCGCCTGTTCCGCCGCGACGTCGCGCCGGTCCTGTGGCAACAGGGCGAAGATGCTGGTCTCCACCCGCATGCGCGGCGCTACCTGAGCCGTGAACAGCAGCACCAGCGCCAGCATCGCCGTGCCCCACAGGCGGAACCGCATTCCCGGCGTCACTGGCGGGGCCTAATCGAAACGCTGGCGGTCGGCCGGCGTCAACGCGCCGCCGAGGACATCCACTTCCGGCAGCAGGATCTCGGTGCGGTCGCCGTGCGTGTCCTGCAACTCGATTCGTTGCGCGTGCTGGGCGCCGTCGATCACGGCCTCGCGGAACACCGCCGCCATTGCGGCCTGCTTCGGCCGCAGTCCCACCTGCCAGCCGCCGCCGGTGGGCACGCCGTAGGTCTCGAAATCGTTCGCCAGCGCCTCGAAGTCCAGCGCGAACAGGGCGAAGAAGATGCGCGCCGCCACCGCCACGCCCGGCTGCTCCGCGGCCGCGATGCGCGTTTCGCCGCCGCCCTCGTCGCGGCTGCGCGCGCCGTCGCGGGTAAGGATGAATACCGAATCGAACGGCGTGCGCGTGTGCCACCACACGCCGACGTCGCGGGCGAACAGGAACTCGCCGGTGGACAGCAGCGGCCGCGGCAGCTCGGGCAGGTACTTGCGTTGCTCAAAGCGGCCGCGCAGGCCGGTCGCGGCGGCCAGCGGCCGCGCCGCCGTGCCCAGCAGAGCCGACATCTGCGCCGGCGCCAGCGGATGCGCGAACACCGCCTCCGGTTCGGCGCGCACCGCGCCGCACAGCAGCAACAGGCCCAGCAGCAGCCGGCAGCGGCTCATGGCTTGGGCACGCCCAGGCGCTCGAACAGCACGTCCGGCGACTGCAGGCACAACTCGCGGCTGGCGATGTGTACCGCCACCTGCACTGACTCGCCCTTGGTCAGGCGTTGGCCGGTGGCGTCGTCGCTGACCAGGTATTCGATCCGCAAGCGGTTCTCCCATTCCACCAGGGTGGCCCGCACGCGGATCTTCTGCCCGAACTGCGCCGGCTTGACGTAGCGCAGGCGCAGGTCGATCAGCGGCCAGCCGTAGCCGCTGGCGATCATCTGGTCGTAGTTGTAGTCGAAGCTCGCCAGCAGCGCGCAGCGGGCGATCTCCAAGTATTTCGCATAGTGGCCGTGCCAGACGATGCCGACCAGGTCGACGTCGTGGAACGGCACTTCGATCACCACCTCGGCGCTGCGCTTCACGCTTGCACCCCGCCTGGCCGCAGGCGCTGCGCCAGCAGCCGCGGCAGCCGCCCCAGCATGCCGAAGAACAGGCGCGCATGCATCGCGCTGATGCGCAGGTTGTCGCGCCACAGGTCGAAGTGCGACACGCCGTCGAGCGGGTAGGTGACGCGCGTCGGCACGCTGATCACCCGCGTACCCTGCCAATGCATGCGCACCAGGATCTCGGTGTCGAACTCCATGCGCCGGCCCACCCGCTGGCGGTCGCATACGCGCAGCATCGACGGCAGGGGGTAGACGCGAAAGCCGCACATGGAATCGCGTATCTCCAGCGACAAGGTATTGATCCACACCCAGACATGGGTGACGTAGCGGCCGTACAGCCGGCTCTTCGGCACCGAGGCGTCGTATACCGGCACCCCGGTGATCACCGCCGCGGGATGCCGCTCCGCCTCATCCAGCAGCCGCCGCAGATCGGCGGCGTCGTGCTGGCCGTCGGCGTCGATCTGCACGCCGTGGGTGAAACCCTCCCCGGCGGCGGCACGCATGCCCTCCATCACCGCCTCGCCCTTGCCGCGGTTGGGGGACAGGCGCAGTACGCTGAGCCAGGCGCCTTCCGTCCGTTCGAGCTGCTCCAGCACCGGCCCGCAGCGCGGGTCGCTGCCGTCGTCCACGATCCAGCAACGCAGCCCGTACGGCCGCAGTGCGGCAACGGTCTGCGCGATGGCGTGCTCGTGGTTGTAGAACGGTACGATGATCGCCGGTTTCATGTGCTGCGGGGTCCGGTCGGAACAATGCGGCCGGTTCGCGCCGACAGCGCGGTCGTCGCAATACGGCGGTGCGAGGAACCGCGCGGGCCCGGGCGGCAACCTCAGGAATCCAGGGTGGCGCCGCTGAGGCCCAGCGAGTGGACCGCCTCGACCACGTCCGCCACCGTGCGCACGTTCTTGAAGATCTCGGGCTGGATCTTCCGTCCGGTGATTTCCTTGAGCCGCAGCAGCAGGTCGACGGCGTCGATGCTGTCGATGCCGAGATCCTGGTAAAGATTGGCTTCCGGCGCGATCTTTTCCGGTTCGATTTCGAACAGTTCCACCAGAACTTGTTTCAGCCGGGCCTGGATTTCCTCTTTGCTGTCCATGGGGCTCAATTTGTAACGCTTTCCTGTGATCGAGGCTCGCGCATTGTACAGTCTGCCGCAAGGACCGACCCCGCCGGCTCCTGCGTTCGGGTGATGGCCGTCAGAGTGCCCGAGAAATAGTCGATGAAGTGCTGGGTCAGGCGCCTCGCGGCCACCGGTTCCGGCACGCCGGGCGGGGCGAGATCGGCCGGGTGGAACGGCTCTCCCACCTGCAGCTGCCAGTGGCCGGGCTGCGCCGGAATGCTGTACCAGGGCTCGCCCTTGGTCAGCATCGGCGGCCGGCACACGATGGTCACCGGCAGGATCTCGGCGCCTGCGGCCAGGGCGATGCGCGCCGCGCCGCGCTGCATCGTCAGCGGCCGGCCCGGCACGCTGCGGGTGCCTTCGGGGAACACGATCAGCGAGCGGCCGGCGCGCAGCTTGGCGGCCGCGTCCTCCACCAGTTGCTCGGGAGAGCCGTGGTTGGGGGTGTAGTCGGCCCACACCACCGGCCAGCGCAGGAAGGGGTTGCGCAGCAGCGCCTGCTTGACGATGCAGTCCGCTTCCGGCATCAGCGCGATGAGCAGCACCACGTCGATCAGGCTGGGGTGGTTGGCCACCACCAGCCGGCCGCGCTGGTTGAGCCGTTCGACGCAGCTGACCTCGTAGCTGATCAGGCCGAGCAGGCGCATCTGCAGCACGAACAGGCGGAACGTATGGTGCATCGCGCGCTGGATCCGGCGGCGCGTGGTGTCCGCGTCGGGCGAGGTCAGACGGATCAGCGGGAACAGGGTCAGGCTCAGGACCACCCCGCCCACGCCAAAACAGGCGAACGACAAGCCCGTGCCGAACAGGCGCCAGACCTGGTTCAACTTCTCCCCCAATCTCATGGCCACCCCCGCAGCCGCCGGCTTGCTTCCTGCCGCCGGGAATCTCTGGTGCGACGGGGTTCTCGACCCCGCTTGAATTACGATAACATCCTGACAAGCTACTACATTATCCGCAGCCGGCATAGTTCCGGCCGTTAACAAGACAGTTCTTCAAGAGATCTTTCGAAATGCCCGCCGAGCAAGCCGCGATGACCGGCGCCGAGCGCGAACTGGCCAAGCTGCTGGTCAACGTGCTGCAACTCGAGGGGCGGGATCCCGCGGCGATCGATCCGCAGGCTCCGCTGTTCGGTGCACCCGGCAACGGTTGGGGCCTGGATTCCATCGATGCGCTCGAAATCGCCCTGGCCCTGCAGCAGAACTATGGCGTGATCCTGCGCTCCGAAGACGAGGCCACGCGTCGCGCCTTCGGTTCGTTGCGCGCCCTGGCCGACCACGTACGGCAGCATGGGGGTGCGACTGCCGCACCCTCCGGCTGAGACCGTTCCCCGCCGGAATGCCTGTTGATGTTTCTGCCGCTGTTGCTCGCCTATCCCCTGCTGGTTCACCTGGCGGTACTGTGGCACCGGCCGTGGCTGCAGTGCGCCGCGCTGGTCTGCGCCTACACGGCCCTGTTCTACCGTCCGCTGCGGGCCTGGCGGCCGTCTGCGTGGCTCGGACTGGCGCTGGCAAGTGTCTGCGCTTACCTGCTGGTCAGCGCGGGCGACGGCTTGTACGCCTTGTACCTGCCTTCGATCGCCATACCCTGCCTGGTGCTGTCGGCATTTGCTCCCTCGCTGCTGCCGGGACGCGTGCCTCTGATCACCCGCATCGCCGATTCGATGAGCGGGCCACTGTCGCCGGAGCAGGTCCGCTATACCCGCGCCGTGACCTGGGTCTGGACCGTCACCGTGGGCTCGATGCTGCTGGTGACCGTGGGTCTGCTGCTGTTCGGGTCGGTGGAAGCCTGGTCGGTGTTCGCCAACTTTCTCAGCTACGCCCTGCTGGGTGCGCTGTTCGCCGGGGAATACGCCTATCGGCGGCTGCGTTTCCCGGAACATACGCCGATGACCTTCCGGGCATTCCTGCGCAGCGTCACCAGCTATCGTCCGCATTGAACACAGTGCCCCTGATCGTCGGTTACCGGCCGCAGGCTCCGCTGCTGTACACGGATGCCGGAGCGGTCAGCCAGGCCGCTTTCCTTGCCCAGGCCGGACGGGTTGCGGCGGCGCTGCCCGAGTCCCGTTACGTACTCAACTTGTGCGAATCACGGCGCAACTTCGCGCTCGGCTTCGCGGCGGCGCTGATGCGCGGACAGGCCAGCCTGCTGCCGCCAGACCGGGTCGCCGCCACGGTGGCCGCGATCCGGCAGAGTTACGGTGACAGCCACGTCCTCGCGGACGCAGACGTGGAGGCCGCGTTGCGCGGCATCGCGGAGGCGTCCGCCTGGATGGGCGAGCCGCCTGCCGTTCCCTGCGGACAGCTGGCGGCACTGCCGTTCACCTCCGGCAGCACCGGCGCGCCGGTGCCGCACGAGAAAACCTGGGGAGGATTGGTGACCCACGCCGCGCTGTTGTCGGAGCGCCTCGGTTTCGCCGGCGCCCACATCGCGGCCACGGTGCCGCCGCAGCACACCTACGGCCTGGAAACCTCGGTGATCGCGGCGCTCGCCGGCGGGGCCGCGGTGCATTGCGCGCGCCCTTTCTTCCCGCAGGACCTGGACGGGGTGCTGCGGGCGCTGCCGTCGCCGCGGCTGCTGGTCACCACGCCGGTGCATCTGCGCGCCCTGGTGCAGGCGCAGCCGCCATTGCCGCCGCTGGCGAGGATCATATCGGCCACCGCGCCGCTGCCGGCGGGCCTGGCGGCGGAGGCCGAGCAGCGGCTCGGGACGGCGGTGTACGAAATCTACGGCTCCACCGAATCCGGCGCCGTGGCGACGCGCCGCACGGTCGATGGCGAACTGTGGCAACCGCTGCCCGGTGTGAACCTGCGGGCGGACCCCGGCGGGGCCTTGGCCACAGGGCCGCATCTGGCCGGAACGGTGCGCCTGGCCGATATCATCGAGGAGGCCGCGGACGGCCACGTCCGCCTGCTCGGACGCAGCGGCGACATGCTCAAGGTGGCCGGCAAGCGCATGTCCCTGGCCGAGCTGAACCGGCTGCTGCTGGCGATCCCCGGGGTGGAGGACGGCGTGGTATTCATGCCCGGGATGACCGGCGGCGGCGAGGCGGTGGAGCGTCCCGCGGCGGTGGTGGTGGCGCCGGAGCTGAGTGAGCGGCAGATCCTCGACGCCCTGCGGCGCAGCGTCGATCCCGCCTTCCTGCCGCGGCCGCTGCGCCGGGTGGCGGGCCTGCCGCGCAACGCGGTCGGCAAGGTGCCGCGCGCGGCGCTGCTGGAGCTGATGCGCGGATGAGTGCGTCTGCCGCAAGCGGCACCTGCGCGGGCGAGTTCCGCGTCCCCGCCGACCATCCCTGCCTGCCTGGGCATTTCCCCGGCGAGCCGATCGTGCCGGCGGTGCTCTTGCTGGAGCTGAGCTGCGCCGTGCTGCGCCAGGCGGCGCCGCGGCTCGGGCCGTTGCTGGAGGTGCGCGCCGCCAAGTTCACCCGTCCGGTGCGCCCGGGTGAGACCGTGAAAGTGTTCGTCCACCCTTCCGGAGCCTCGCCGACGTTGCGTTTCTCCTGCCAGACCGCCGACGGCGCGGCGGCGCAGGGCCAGCTGCTGTTCGGGCCGGGCACATGAGCGGCGCCCCCGGCGATGCTCCGGCCGGCGGGGCCTGGAAGGCGCAGGCGGAGCGCGGCAGCGCGTTCTGGCTGGGGCTGCTCGCCTGGATCGCCACCCGGCTCGGGCGCGGCTTCACGCGTGCGCTGCTGTGGCCGATCGTGCTGTTCTTCCTGCTCACCGGCGGCACCGCGCGGCGCGCCTCGCGGCACTACCTGCAGCGCGTGCTCGGTCGCCCGCCGCGGCCGCGCGAAGTGCTGCGGCATTTCCACCAGTTCGCCGCCTGCTCGCTCGACCGCCTGCTGATCCTGTGCGGCCGGGGGCAGCACCTGAATGTGCGGGTCGACCTGTCCGACGAGGTAAAGCAGTTGGTGCACGGCGGCAAGGGCTGTGTCGTGCTGGTGTCGCACCTGGGCAACTTCGAGGTGCTGCGGTGCCTGGGCGAGACCTCTCACGACATCCGTCTGCGCGTGGTGCTCGACCGCAGCCAGGGGCCGATGTTCATCCGCCTGCTCGAGCGGCTCAGCCCGCAGTTCGCCGCCTCCATCATCGACGCCGGCCGGCGCGGGCCGGAGATGGTGCTGGCGGTGTCGGAGGCGCTGTCGCAGGGTTACAGCGTCGGCATCATGGCCGACCGCGTCGACGGCAAGGAAGCCGCGCTCGACGTGCGCCTGCTCGGCGGTACGGTGCGCCTGCCGTCGGCGCCGTGGCTGCTGGCCTCGGTGCTGCACGTGCCGGTGGTGGCGGCGTTCTGCCTGTACCGCGGCGGCCGCGACTACGAAACCCATTTCGAGCTGCTCACGCCCGGGATCAAGGCCGCGCGCTCCGAGCGCCACGCCATCGTGCAGACGCTGGCGCAGCGCTATGCCGAAAGCGTGGAACGGCTGCTGCGTACCGCTCCCTACAATTGGTTCAACTTCTACCCGTACTGGAACGATGAATCCGCTGGCCGTTAGCCACTACACCGTCACCACGGCCTGCGGCCGGGGGCGGCAGGCGCTGCTGGACGCGTTGCGCCGCGAAGCCACCGGCCTGCGCCTGTGCCGCTTCGATGCGGCCGCCCCGGAGTGCTGGCTGGGCGAAGTGGAGGGACTGGACGATCCGCTGCCGGCCAGGCATGCGGCCTGGGACTGCCGCGTCAACCGGCTGCTCGCCCTCAGCCTGCGGCAGGACGGTTTCGAGCAGGCGGTGGCCGAGCTGCGCGAGCGCTATGGTGCGGCCCGCGTCGGCGTGTTCGTCGGCACCAGCACCTCCGGTATCGAGGCGGCGGAGCGGGCCTACCGCGAGCGCGACCGTGCCGGCGAGCGCCTGCCGCCGTGGTTCGACTACCGTCGATCGCAGAGCATCCACGTCCCCGCTGAGTTCGCGCGCCTGCTGCTTGGCTTGAAAGGCTGCTGCCTGAGCATCTCCACCGCCTGTTCCTCCAGCGCCAAGGTGTTCGCCGCCGCGGCGCGCGCAATCCGCGCCGGGCTGTGCGATGCCGCGGTGGTGGGCGGGGTGGACAGCCTGTGCCTGACCACGCTGCACGGTTTCAACGCGCTGCAGCTGGTGTCGGCGGACATCTGCCGGCCGGCCGATGCCCGGCGCAAGGGCATTTCCATCGGCGAGGCCGGCGGCTTCGCCATCCTCGATCCGCGGTGCCGCGGCGACGGCCCGGTCCTGCTCGGCTACGGCGAAAGCGCCGACGCGCATCACATGTCCACACCCGACCCGGAGGGACGCGGCGCCGCCGCGGCGATGGAGCAGGCCCTGGCGACGGCGGGGGTGCGACCGGCGGACGTCGACTACATCAACCTGCACGGCACCGCCACCCGGGTCAACGACCTGGCGGAGGACCGCGCCGTCACCGCCCTGTTCGGCTACCGCGTGCCCTGCTCCTCGACCAAGGGCTGGAGCGGTCACACGCTCGGCGCCGCCGGCATGGTCGAAGCCGCGGTGGCCATGCTGTGCATCGAGCACGGCCTGATGCCCAGGAGCCTCAACCTGCAGGAGCGCGATCCGCAGTTGCGCGGCGCCATCGTCGAACAGACGCGGCAGGAAAAGGTGGCGCGGGTGCTGAGCAATTCCTTCGGCTTCGGCGGCAGCAACTGCAGCCTGCTGTTCGGGCGTGCCGCATGAAGCCGCTGTACCTGCGCGCGGTGGGGCTGGCGGCGCCGGGCCTGCCCGGCTGGGCGGAGGCGCGCACGGTGCTCGCCGGCGAGCGGCCGTGGCGGCCCCTGCCCGAGGAGCCTTATGTGCCGCGGCTGCTGCCGCCCAACGAGCAGAGGCGCGCGCCGCCCGGCGTGCGCCAGGCCTTCCGCGCGGCGGAGGACGCCCGATCCGCCTGCGAGCTGGACTTCTCCACCCTGGCCGCGGTGTTCGCCTCCTCGGACTCCGATCTGGCCGTGATGGACCGCATCAGCCGCATCCTGGCCGAGCCGGTGCGTGCCGTATCGCCAACCGACTTCCATAACTCGGTGCACAACGCCGCCGCCGGCTACTGGGGCATCGCTGTCGGCTGCCGCCGCGTCTCCACCGCGGTGGGCGGCTACGACGGCTCGTTCGCGGCTGGCCTGCTGGAGGCCGCCGCGCTGGTTCACGGCGATGGGCAGGGCGTACTGCTGGTGGCTTTCGATGTGCCGCCGCCGCCCTTGCTGCGTGACCGGCGCCCGCTGAGCTGCGCCGGCAGCATCGCCCTGGTGCTCGACGGCGAGCCCGGCGGCACCGTGCTGGCGCGGCTGCACCTGGACCTGGCCGACGAGGTGGAGACCACGCTCGAGCAGGCCGAGCTGGAAAGCCTGCGCCTGGGCAACCCGGCCCTGCGCGGCCTGCCGTTGCTGAGTGCCGTCGCGCGCCGGACCCCTGCGCGACTGGTGCTTTGCCACACCGAGGGCTGCAGCGTGGCACTGCGGGTGGAGCCGTCGTGACCATCATCGAACAGGATCGCATCCGCGCCCTGGTCCCGCACGCCGGCGCCATGTGCCTGCTGCAGCGCGTGCTGAGCTGGGACGCCACCGGCATGGTCTGCGACACCTTGAGCCATCTCGATCCCGAGCATCCGCTCCGTCACGGTGGCGCGCTCGCCGGCCTGCACCTGATCGAATACTGCGCGCAGGCGATCGCGCTGCATCGCGGCCTGGTGGCCGAGGCGGCCGGCGAGACCGCGCCGCCCGGCTGGCTGGTGGCGGTGCGCGATTTCAAGCTGCAGGTGGAGCGGCTCGACGACCTGCCCGGGCCGATCACGATTACGGCGCGCGAACTGCTCTATTACGAGGGCGGCACCCAGTACGAGCTCGGCGCCGAGGCGGGTGGCCGTCCGCTCGGCGGCGGGCGCATCTCGGTGGTACGGGTGCCACAGTGAGCGAGTCCAGCGAAAGCCGCTTGAGCGAGGCCGCCGCTTCACCGCTGCTGGTCTCCTTGTTTGCCGACGGCGCCGTGGCCGCCGAACTGCGCGGGGCCGGCATCGCCGAGGGGCTTTACCCGGAGGAGTTGGAAGAGCTGGGTGGCGCTATTGCCAGGCGCGCCGGCGAATACGCCGCCGGCCGCTTGTCCGCGCGCCTGGCGCTGGCGCAGCTCGGTATCCGCGAGTTCCCGCTACGCAGGGGAGAGGACCGGCGGCCGCTGTGGCCGCAAGGTGTGGTCGGCAGCATCACCCACACTCGCGGCTTTGGCGGCGCGGTGGCGGCGCGGCGCGAACGTTATCGCAGCATCGGCGTGGACGCCGAGCGCATCGGGCGCGTGGGCCGGCATTTGTGGCCGAAGATCTGCACCGGGGCGGAGTGCGCCTGGCTGGACCTGCTGCCGCCGGACCGCCAGGACCAGGCCGGGGCGGTGATCTTCAGCGCCAAGGAAGCGTTCTACAAGTGCCAATACGGGGTGACCGAGTCCTGGGTGGGATTTCACGACGTCGAGCTGGATCCGCTGGATTGGGGCCAGCCGCCCGGCAGCTTCTCGGTCCGTCCCACGGTCGCGCTGCGGCTGGCGCAGGAATTGGCGCCGCCCTGGATCGGGCACTACGCCGTGGAGGCGGACCTGGTGGTCAGCGGCATGGCCTTTGCGGCCTGATGCGGCCGGCCGGGCGCACCCGCAGCCGGTTTTGCGAGATACTTTCACCATGACTGCGTCCCAGATCGAAACCGTCCGCGGCGCCGCCGAGGCCTGGCCCGGGCTTCCATACCGCATCGAGAGCTGCCGCGCCGCCGGACCCCATGCGCCCCTGCCGGAGCGCACGCTGTGCGAATTCCGCTTCGGACCGCCTGCCGCCGACGGCGATCCGCGCCGCGTGGCCGTCGGCCTGCAGATCCTGCAGGGCGATGCCGGCGGGGAGCTGTGGCTGAGCGAGCGCCCGGTGCATTACGGCCGCGAGAGGGACTTTGCCTACAGCGAGAACGGCGAGGTCCTGGTCCTGCAGCTGCACCTGGAGGAGACGGAACTCGCAGAGATGGAGGAGGCGGTGTACCGGGCTTACGTGCGGATCGCCGCCTTCCTCGACGCGCACGGCTATCCGCAGATGTGGCGGGTGTGGCACTACCTCGGCGACATCAATGGCGGCGAGGGTGACGCCGAGCGCTACCGCCGCTTCTGCATCGGCCGCTACCGTGCGGTGGCCGACAGCCCCGACTTCGAGCGGCGGCTGCCGGCGGCCACCGCCATCGGCACCCGCGGCGGCGGCCTCAGCCTGATCGTGCTGGCCGGCCGTCGTCCCGGCCTGCAGGTGGAGAATCCGCGCCAGGTCAGCGCCTTCCGCTACCCGCGTCCCTACGGCCCGCGCAGTCCCAGCTTCTCCCGCGCCACCCTGCTGCCGTGGGCCGACGGGGCGCGCCTGCTGGTGTCCGGCACCGCCAGCATCGTCGGCCATGCCACCGCCTTCGCCGGCGACCCGGCGGCGCAGTTGCGCCAGACCGCCGCCAACCTGCAGGCGCTGCTGGCGCACGCCGCGCAGGTCGGCCTGCCGGGGCGCGACGCGGGCGAGTTCCGCGCCGACTCCTACATCGTCTACCTGCGCCACCCCGAGGACCTGCCACGCGTGCGGGCCGGGCTGGACGAGCTGTTCGGCGACGCGCCGCTGCGCGTGGTCGTCGGCGACGTGTGCCGCCGTGAATTGCTGATCGAGGTCGAAGCCGCTTACCGCATGCCGCTGCGCTGACGCGCGAAGGAGCGCCGAGAAAGATGAACACCGAGCCGCTGGTGGATGTCCTGGTGATCGGCGCGGGTCCGGCGGGAGCCATGGCCGCCGCGCTGTCGCGCAAGCACGGCCTGTCGGTGCGGATGCTGGAGAAGACCCGCTTCCCGCGTTTCTCCATCGGCGAAAGCCTGCTGCCGCAAAGCCTGGTGTTGCTGGAGGAGGCCGGCATGCTGGAGGCGGTGGAGAAGGCCGGCTTCCAGTACAAGGACGGCGCCCAGATCGTGCGCGGTGAGCGCAAGGTCGACTTCGAGTTCTCCATGAAGACCTGCGCCGGCCATCCCTACGCCTACCAGGTGACCCGTGCCGACTTTGACCTGATCCTGGCCGAGGAGGCGCGGCGCATGGGCGCCGACCTGCGCTACGAGCAGGAGATCACGGCGGTGGACTTCTCCGGCGAGCCGGCGGTGGTGGTGAGCCGCGACGCGCAGGGCGGCGAGACGGTTCACCATGCGCGCTTCGTGTTCGACGCCAGCGGGTTCGGCCGCATCCTGCCGCGCCTGCTGGACCTGGACCGCCCGGCCGACTTTCCGGTGCGGGCCTCGCTGTTCATGCACGTCGAGGACCGCATCGTCGACGCCGATTTCGACCGCAACAAGATCCGCGTCGCCGTCCATCCCGAGCACGAGGACATCTGGTACTGGCTGATCCCCTTTTCGCAGGGGCGCGCCTCCATCGGCGTGGTGGCGGAGGACAAGGTGCTGCAGTCATGTCCCGGCGATCTCACCCAGCGCTTCGACGCGCTGGTGGCGCAGGAGCCGGGCATGAAACGCATGCTGCGCAACGCGCGGCCGCTGTGGCCCTCGGCGCGCGAAATCCGCGGCTACGCCACCGCGGTGTCGAGCCTGCACGGCCGCAACTTCGTTCTGCTCGGCAATGCCGGCAAGTTCCTCGACCCGGTGTTCTCCTCCGGCGTCACCATCGCCTTGAAGTCCGCCGCGCTGGCGGTGCCCCTGGCGCACCGGCAGCTGCAAGGCGCCACGGTGGACTGGGAGGCGGAGTTCGCCGAGCCGCTGATGCTGGGGGTGGACACCTTCAAGGGCTACGTCGAAACCTGGTACGAGGGCGCGCTGCAGACCGTCATGTTCAGCGACCGCCGCCCGCCGCGCGTGTACGAGCTGCTGTGCAGCGTGCTCGCCGGCTATGCCTGGGACACGGAGAATCCTTATGTCGGGCAGTCCGGCCGGCGCCTGCGGACGCTGGCGCAGTTGATCCGCAGCGAGGAGGCAGGCGGTGCTGGCATGGGCTAGGGGCTCACGCACCTTCCACTTATCGCAGTAAGCGCGAACCGACGGTGAAGCAATCCATCTCTTTCCTGCAAGGGTGTGCCTCTTAGGGAAACTCTGATTAACCCCTGTACTCTAACCCTCAGATCGTGAGGGCGGGGGGGCGACATGAAGCAGACAACGTTTGCATCACTGGCCTGGGACGGAAAGAAGCGGGTGACGCGGCGGGAGCGGTTTTTGGGGGAGATGGATACCGTGATCCCGTGGGCGAGAATCATCGGCTTGATCGAGCCGCACTATCCCAAGGGGGAGAGCGGACGCCCGCCCAAGCCCCTGGCCGTCATGCTGCGGATCTACTTCATGCAACAGTGGTTCAACCTGTCAGACCCGCAGGCCGAAGATGGCCTGTACGACAGTGAATCGATGCGCCGCTTCGCGGGTTTGGAGCTGGCTGACGATGACAACCCGGACGAAACCACGATCTGCATATTCCGCCACCTGCTGGAGCAGCACCAGCTCACCGGCGCCATCTTCGACCAGGTGCGCAGCCTGCTGGAGGAGCGCCGGCTGCTGCTCAAATCGGGCACCATCGTTGACGCCACCCTGATTGCCGCTCCGACGTCGTCCTA
>JARLJS010000092.1 GCA_031291075.1 Nevskia sp.
CGGCGGCTCCTCCGGTCTGGTGTTGACCGACGCCCTGATCGCCCAGATGGCCGGGGCGGCGACGGTCAGCTTGCGCAGCGCCTCGGTGATCGATCTTTATGGCAATGCGGCGCTGGGCACGGCGGCCGATCCCATCGGCACGCTGACCCTGGACGCCGCCGGGCTTTACAGCGACGGCGCCGGCAGTGCCACGGTGACCGCCACCAACATCGTGCTGAAGGACAGCCAGAGTACGGCCAACACGGCCAATGCGCTGACCGGCTCGGGCGGCGGCCTGAGCCTCGATGCCCTGGATACCCTGACCTTCGGGGCGGGCACCAAGACCATCGGCAATGTCGCCACCCTCGCCGCCACCGCCGGGAGCGATATCCTGTTCTCCGGAACGGGCAGCCTGGATGCCGGCGCCGCCAATGTGACGCTGTCCGCCCCCTTCCTGGTGGTCGACACCAGCGCCGGCCAGTCTCTGACCACCACCGGGGTGCTCACCATCCTGCCGGGGGCGGGGGGCTCGCTGTCCCTGTCCTCCAACGTCTATGGCGGCAGCTTGACCCTGACTGCCGCCTCCATCGCCGACTCCAGCACCATCGTCGCCCAGGCCGGCACGGTGACCCTGGAGGCCACCGCGACTCCCAACGGCGACGGCATCACCGGCGATATCGTCCTCTCCGGCAACGCCGCCATCGAAGCTCCCGGCACGGCGATCCTGCTCAGCGACCAGCTGGAATACACCCCCGGCGGCACGGTCAAGCTGATCTCGGACAGTGGCAACATTACCCTGGGCTCGGGCACCACCATCGACGTCTCGGCCGCCGGATCGGGTTATGCCGGGACCATCGGCATCCAGGCCGCCAGCGGCACGGTGACGCTGGGCGGCACGCTGTCCGGCTCGGCCGAGTCCAACGCCCTGGGCGGCAGCTTCATCCTGTCCGCCAACGCGTTGTCCGGCAGCCTGCCCATCTCCTCCGGCTTCACCACGGAGTTCGAGGTGGCGCTTTCCACCGGCGACATTACCATCCCGTCGGGCCAGACCCTGACCTCGGCCACGGTATTGCTGCAGGCCGACGGCGGCTGGGTCCTCGTCAACGGGACCATCGATGCCAGCGGCACCTCCGGCGGCACCATTTCCCTCTATGGCACCAAGGGCGTGGATGTGGAGGGCAGCCTGCTGGCCACTGCGTCCTCGTCCACGCAAGCCGGCGGCACGGTGGAGATCGGCACCAGCGGCACGCCGAACGGCGACGGCACCACCGACCCTTACGGCGCCTATAACACCACCTACGGCTATGAGAACGTCTCCGCCGTCAATTCGGGGACCATCATCCTCGGATCCAATGCGGTGATCAACGTCAGCGGCGGCAGCGAAGGCGGCACCGTGCTGATCCGCGCGCCGCTGCTGGAGGATGGTTCCGTCAACGTCTCCGTCGCCTCCGGCACCACCATCACCGGCGCCAGCTCCAAAGAGCTGGAAGCCTATGCGGTGTGGAGCACCACCGATTCCACCAGCGGCGCCGTGCATTTCGATGGCATCGTCGATCCCGCCGGCTGGTATTCCAGTGGCGGCATCCTGCTGGCCGGCAGCTTCACCAATGCCAGCGGCACCACCGTCGCCAGTTGGGACGGTACCAATCCTTCCCTGTCGTCCGCCACCCTGACTGCCACCGGTACGGCGAGCAGTTCCACCTCCGGCTCCACCACGACCGCCACCACGACGGCTTACCAATGGGATGGCACCACCCTCACCACGACCACCGTGACCACGACCTCCGTCAGCAACACCGTCACCAAAACCGTCACCACCGTTACCGCCGTCAACGCTTCCACCACCACCACGACCGTTACCACCACAACCAGCTCCGGCACCACCACGACGCCACCGTCAAGCTCCGCCACCGGCAGCACCGCCTA
>JARLJS010000093.1 GCA_031291075.1 Nevskia sp.
CCACTTCCAGAGCCCGCTTCACGGCCAACTCCTTGAACTCGGCCGTGTATTCTTGCTTCGGTATCTTCTTCATCTCGTCTCTTCCTTAGGTCTCAATGATACTCATCGACCCTTGGAAGACGAAATTCGGGGGGCACCTCACCAGACTTGTATTTGTCGCGCACTCGTTCAGATACGGCAAGCGGGAGTACGCATAAAATAATCGCGCCTTGTCGATCTGCTTCGAGATGTCCTTCGATGAAGGTGATGGATAATCTTTTAGGATGTTGCTCCAGATCTGCGCAGCCGTAGTCAAATCACTAGCGTCGGCCGCAAGCCAGCCTTTGAGCAGCTGTGCTTTGAGCATGACCAAATCGTTTCGTTGCGCCACCCGCTCGAGTCTGGCGTAGGTGTCCTGGAAGATCGGGCGAAGGTTTTCGGTTGGATCGACATCAAGGCGGTATCCGACTACATCGATTTTTGCATCGAGCGTCCGCAGGTCGTCGGCTCCAAGATTGTCACCATAGAGCGTGGCGGAACGCTCCGCCAGCCGGATGGATTCCTTAGTTTCGCTCAAGTTGTCCAGCGTATCCGCCAGCACCAGATCAAGCGCAGCCTCGACCAGCGGACTGCCGGCAAGCCTTTTAGGCACTTCCGGCAGGCTGCTGATCACGGCTTGTTTCAGCGTGATGTCATAACGCCCACCGTAATCCGGGCTGGCCGCCTTGATGATGTCCCGGTTCAGGAACTCGTTGAACTGGGTGGCGATGTTTCTCTGTAGCTCCGCCGCCTGCACCGCCTGGCGTTCCCGCAGCAGGAGGAGGGTGCTGATCCCGAGGCCCAGGACCAGCACGATGCCGGTGAGAATCACCCAGGGTCGTTTGGCCCTGGCGCGGTCCAGTTCGCGCCGGGCCTGCTGCAAGCGCTCCTGCTCGGTATGCTGCCGGACCTGCTCCGCTCGTCGAGCCGGCAGCGTACGCAGCCGCTCCGCCAGGAGCTGGGCTGAAGGCAGGCGTCTCTGCGGCATGCCATTGGTGGCCTGCCGGATGTCCTCTCGCAGCAGTTCGTCCGGGACATCGGCTTCCCAACCCGACGCGATCGGCTGCCATTTTCCAGTGACCAGCTGGTACAGCAGTACTCCCAGGGCAAATACATCGGATTGCACACTGGCACTGCCGCCGGAGAACAGCTCTGGTGCCATATACACCAGGGTTCCTGCGCCGGAGCTGTCTGTGTGGGCCAGCGTCTGGGTAAACCCCAGCATGGTGATGCCGAGGGAATCGAGCCGGCTCGCATCGGCCTGTCCGGCGCCGAAGTCGCAGAGACGAATCCGGGGGTGGCCGTCGACTTCCTCCACCAGGATGTTCTGCGGCTTCAGGTCTTTGTGCAGCACACCGACCGAGTGAGCGGCACCTGCCGATTCGGCAATCTGCGTCATCAGCTCGATGCGCAATTGCAGCTCCACGCCCCCGGGACCGCCGTGGGCGTCCAGCCAGTCGCGGAGATCGGCACCGACGTATTCGGACTCGATGAAGTAGGGCGTCTGCTCGAACTGCCAGTCCAGGATCTTCGCCACTGCGGCCCCATCGCCCAGGGCTTCGCGCAAGAGGCGGTACAGTGTCACTTCGCGTTTGAGCGCACGCAGCTGGGAGCCTTCCGCGCAGAACTTGAAGAACCGCTGCTCGCGCGTCTTGGCATGCTCGGCCAGCCAGGCGTTGCCGCCGCCGCCCAGCGGTTTGATCAGCGTCCAGTGCGGTCGTCCAGGGACGCAATCGCCTGCCTGCAGGCCCAACCGCACAGGCGGTTTGGCATCCGAACGGCGCTCGACCTCAGCTACCAGCCGGTAGCCGACCTTGGGGATGGTGACGATCAGGCTCTGGTCGCCATCTCCCAGAACCCGGCGCAGCTTGCCGATGGCGTTGGATACGGCGGCTTCGTGGACCGGCCGTCCCTCCCATACCGCGTCCAGGATTTCCTCGGAGGTGACGACCTCGCCGGCATGCTCCAGCAGCAGGCGCAATACTTCCAGCGGCTTGGGCTCGATGCCGACAGACTGGCCGCGCACGCGCACTTCGTGCGTGCGCGCGTCCAGCTCCGCTTCGGCAAAGCGCCAGATGGTTGTGCGTTCGTCGCCCATCGCACCGCGTGGTTGCGGCGCTTGGCCGCAGCGTATGTCTCTACGGCCAGTCTAACCCGGCCGCAGTGAGGGCGATGTGGGAAATTGTGACCTGTTGCGCAGTCGGGCCCTAGCCGCCGGCCTGCCCGACGCTTTCCAGCGTGAACCCCATGAAGCGGAAGCCGGCGTCGACGTAGATGATCTCGCCGGTGATGCCGGAAGCCAGGTCGGAGCAGAGGAATGCGGCGGTGTTGCCGACTTCCTCGATGGTGACGTTGCGCCGCAGCGCCGAGCTCTTTTCGGCGTGCGACAGCATGCCGCGGAAGCCCTTGATGCCGGCGGCGGCGAGGGTCTTGATCGGGCCGGCCGAGATGGCGTTGACGCGGATGCCCTCCGGGCCGAGTTCGGCCGCCATGTAGCGTACGTTGGCTTCCAGGCTGGCTTTGGCGGCGCCCATCACGTTGTACATCGGGATGTAGCGCTCGCTGCCGAGATAGGTGAGGGTCAGCATGGCGGCCTGGTGGCCCTGCATCAGCGGGCGGGCGGCCTTGCCGAGGGCGGCGAAGCTGTAGGCGGAGATGTCGTGGGCAAGGGCGTAACCCTCCCGTGTCACGGTATCCAGGTAGCCGCCGGCGAGCAGCTCACGCGGGGCGAAGCCGATCGAGTGCACCACGACGTCGATGCCGCCCCACTTTTCCTTCAGCGTGTCGAACACCGCGGTGATCTCGGCGTCGCGCGTCACGTCCAGCGGCATCACGATGGAGGAGCCGCTCTCGTGGGCGACCTCCTCGACACGCGACTTGAGCTTCTCACCCTGGTAGGTGAAGGCGAGTTCGGCGCCTTCGCGGCGCATCGCCTCGGTGATCCCGGTGGCGATCGAGCGTTCGCTGGCGATGCCGGTGATCAGTGCTTTCTTGCCGGAGAGGAAGCCCATGGTGCCTCGTGGATTACGTCGGGTGGAATTCGATCGGGTAGCTGCCGTAGGAAAACGGCGGCACGTTCTTGGAAGCGAAATGGAACAGCTTGATCCGCTCGATGATCTTGCGTTCGAAATCGGGATCGTTGAAGGAGCTGGACACGATCGAACACGCCGTGATGCTGCCGTCCGGCGCGATGGTGAACTTGACCACGATCTTGCCGTCGCCCATGTTCGGGCTTTCGCGCGCCTGGCGGTTGTAGATCGAGATCAGCGCCGCCTTGTTGCGGTCGAACACCTCCTGGATCTCGGTGAGCGTACGCGCGTTGTTGACCTTGTCGTTGCCGGCGCCGGCGCGGCTGGCGTCGCGGCCGAAGCCCACCGGGCTTTGCACCGTGCTGGTCCGCCGCGTGCCCAGGCCGACCCCGCTCTGCGTGGTGGTCACGCTGGCGCTGCCGACCACGCCGTTGCCGCTGTTGGCGGCGGCGGAGCTGGCGATCGTTTCGGCCGACGCGGCGCTGCCGCCCACGCCGCCCTTGGACGAGATCACGCCGCTCACCAGCGGCTGCTGGCTGGTGATGGTGTTGAGGTTCTGGCTGCGCAGGTCGGCGAGCTGGTCCTGGATCACCCGCATTTCCTGGGTTTTCTGCGCCGCCTCGCGCGCGGTCTCGGTCGGCACCGGCGTCGGATGCTGCACCGGGCGGGGCGGGGCGGCCTGTTGCGGCGGCTTTTCCTCGGCCTTCTTTGCCGCCGGCTTGGGTTCCTCCGGCTTGGGCGCGGCCTCGGCCGGCTGCTGCGCGATCAGCTCGACATAGCGCGAGCCGTTGTAGACGCCGGCCGCACTCTTCTTGGCCTCGATCTTGTAGATGGACACCAGGATGGTCAGGATCAGGGCGGGGACCGCGACCAGCAGGACGATGCGCCGGAAGCGGCGGTCGGCCTCTTCCGACAGCGCCCAGCTTTCCCAACGGATGGCATGCACGCCCATCAGGACCTCCGTCCGCTGCGGTGGTTGACCGACAGCGAGATGCGGGCGAACTGCGCCTGGCCGGCGGTGATCATCACCTTCTTCAGCAGCGAGTAGGGGATGTCCTTGTCCGCCATGATGTTGATCTCGCCGCGGGTAAGGGTATTGGGAGTGGCGCCCTGGATCTGCGCCAGCGGCACCAGCAGCAGCTGCGACTTGAGCTGCGGCAGCACGTCGCCGCTGATCGCCTCGGCCTGCGCCACGCTCATCACCGGCTGGCCCTGCAGGGTGATCGATTCGGAAGTCACCATCAGCACGGGCGTATCGTTAGGCGTCTGGCTGGTGACGGACTGCGGCAGCTCCAAGGAACGCGGGCTGCGCAGGGTCTGCACGCTGGTGGAGGTGAGCAGCAGGAAGAACACCAGCGTGGTGAAGATGTCGATCATCGACACCAGGTTGAGCGGCACCACGTCGCGCTTGAAGGTTTTGCGCATCATGCGGTTGCGCATGAAGGTGGAACGCAGGCTCATGGCGCGCCTCCTCCCGCCGGAGCCGCCGCTGCGGGTTGGGGTGCCGCCGCCGCCGGGGCGGCCTGGGGCGCGTCGCCCACGGCGATCTGCGGGAACAGGTCCCGCTGCGGATGGCCCGGGCCGGCCGGCTGCACACGTACGGTATCCATGACCTGCACCAGGGTGTTGTAGGTGATGCCCGGTTCGAGCAGCAGCGCGATCTTGTCTTCCGCGGGCTCACGATCCTTGATCTGGCCGATGAAGTCGCCCAGCCCCTGCAGGTCGTACTCGCCGGTCGCGGTGACGGGAAGCTGCTTCAGCGGGCCGCTTGCATCGGCGACGGTGAAGCCGTCCCGGCGGATCACCACTTTCAGGCCCTTGGGCTGCTGCTGCGGCGGGCTGGCCTCGGACGACGGCAGGTTGATGCCGAGGATCGACACGCCGGTGGCGTTGACCAGGAGGAAGAACACGAGCACCGTGAGGATGTCGATCATCGACACGATGTTCAGCTCGTTGGCACGCTTGCGCCGCGCACGCCGGCTGGCGCGTCGCAGCTCGCGTGAGAGTCCTTGCATCATAACGGGGCTAGGCCGTGATTGCGGTGCGGGATGCCGCGGCCGTCACTTCAGGCCGAGGCTGTTGAGGAACTTCACCGCGGCCATCTCCAGGCTGTCCACCAGTTCGTCGGTCATCGACTGCAGCCAGGCGTGGATCAGCATGAAGGGCACCGCCACCATCAGGCCGAACGCGGTGCAGTTCATCGCCACCGAAACCGCTTCCGACAGCTGGTCCTGCTTCTCGGCCGGGCTGATGCCGGAGAGGGCGGAGAAGCCGTGGATCAGGCCGATGATGGTGCCGAGCAGGCCGAGCAGCGTGGCGACGTTGGCGAAGGTGGCGAGATAGTGGGTGCGGCGCTCCAGCTGCGGCGTCACCTCCATCAGGCTCTCCTCCATCGCGCGCTCCACCTCCTCCCGGTTGGCCTGGCCGCGCGAGCGGGCGATGCCGTAGCCGAGCACGCGGCCGATGGCCGTGGAGGAGGCTTCCGCCAGCTTCTCCGCGTCCTCGTACTGGCCTGCGTTCACCATCGGCAGCAGCTTGGTCCACAGGCTGCGGTTTTCGCTATGGGCGCGCCGCAGGTAGACGAAGCGTTCGATGGTGATGGCCAGGCCAAGCACCAGCACCGCCAGGATGGGGTACATGAACACGCCGCCGTTTTGGAAAAAACGGGTGACGGTGGCGAAAAAATCCATGGTGTTTCCTCTTGAGCGTGATGTGAGGTTGTTTGAAGGAAGTGGACGGTTCAGCTTCCGCGGTTCATTTCTTGGCGCCAAGCTCAGCCTGGCGGTAGACGGTGATGACGTCGTAGTACTCGATCTGACGGTGGAACTCGCCCGGATCGACCGGAGCCATCTGCTCCTGAACGAACTGGGCCGGGCGATCCATGCCGCGCTCGGCGTATTCGTTCTTCCACGGCGTGAGGTACAGGCCAATCGGCGATTCGCGATCGCCGATGATGGTCGTACCCGGACCTTCGCCTTCGGCCGCCGCCGCCGGCGCGGTCTTGGCCGCGGCGGCGTGGCGGTGCTTCGGTTTCGGCTGCGTCTCCTCAGCTCCGGCCTGCGCAGCCACCAATGCGGCAGCAAGCCCGATTGCAACCCATGATACCGGTCTCATCGCTTGTGCTCCACTACCTGCGGGGCAGGCGGCTGGGAGGGAGCGGCCGCGGGCGCACCGGCGCTGCCCGCCGCGGGCCCCAGGCTGTCCTGCAATTCGTTGATCCAGGCGGTCACCACCGGCCGGCCGTCCCGGCCGGCCAGGCGCTGGTACTCGCGATACTGCTGCAGCGCGTCCCGCGGCCGCTTGAGGTAGACATCGTAAAGGATGCCAAGATTCAAGTGGGTGGCGGGCTTGTCGGGCTTGATCGAAATCGCCTTCAGATAGGCCTGCTCGGCGCGGCCGTAGTCGTTGTTTTCGCGATACAGGATGCCCAGCCAGGCCCAGCCGAAGTCGTCCGCCGGATTGTCGGCGCAGGCCTTGATGAAGCTGCCGATCGCCTGCTCACGCTGCTTGCCCTGGGCCTGCAACACGCCCAGGTCGTTGAGCGGCCCCGCATATTCGGGGAAATCCTGTGCCAGCTTGGCGAAGGCGTCCTTGGCCTCCTGCGGCTTCTTGGCCTTCAGCAGCTTGAGCGCTTCCTGGAACCGCTGTTCCGGATCGCCCTTGTCCGGCCCCTTGGGGACCTCCTGCACCGGCGGCGGCGGGATTGCCGGCGGCTTGGGCGCGCGGGTGGCGCAGGCCGCCAGCAGCAGCGCCGGCAGCAGCAGCAGGCACGACCTAGCGGAGCGTTTCATAAATCTCCTCGCGCTGCTCGCGCTTGCCGTATTGGGCCGGGGCCAGCTGCCCGAGTGCGTCCACGCTCTTGCGGATCGAAGGGTTCCACAGACCCTGCGCGACCCGCTGCAAATTGGCCTCGTGCGCCTTGATCGCCAGTTCGTCGAAGGGTTCCGCCTGTTCCTCCAGCAGCAGGTTGTACTGTTCCAGTTCGTCGCCTTTCAGCTTGGGCGGCCGCTCGGAGTTGAGCAGGGCGCGGCTGAAATCGTGGTAGACGTTGCCGGTCTCGAAGGTCGCCGCGGTGGTGGTGTCGATGAAGCCGTAGCTGGCGGCGCGGTTGAGGGCCTGTACCGCCGCTTCGGTGGCCTTCTTGCGCACCGGCAGGCTCTTGGCGATGGGCAGGTCGATCGACAGGGACTGCGCGTCCTGGGCCGCGGCGCGGCCCAGTTCCAGGCTGGCCTGGGCGGCGGCCAGCTTGCTGTCGTCGGTGCGGGCGGAGCCGGCCATGTCGTCGGCCGCCACCAGGTCCCGCAACCAGGCCAGGTAGCGCGGGCGGTCGTTGTTGGCCAGGGCCATGTCGGCCAGGCGCCGCCGTGCCTGGATGCCGCGGTCCAGGGGCTGCGGGAAGTTCCTGACGTAGTACTCGTAGGTGGACGCGGCCAGGTCGGGCAGCTTGGCCTGGTCGTACAACGTGGCGGCCAGCCAGCCGGCCTCGCGCCGCGTGTCCTCGCTCTCGGACGTGCGCTGCGAAACGCGCAGGTAGGCGGTGGCGGCCTGGGCCGGCTTGTTGTCCTTCTGGTAGGCCAGGGCCAGCTTCTTGTCGGCGTCCGCGATCAGGCTGTTGGTCGGGAAGCGGGCCCGGAAGCCCTCCAGCGTCTGCTCGGTGGCGCCCCAGTCCTGCAGCGAGAAGAACGCCGCCGCGGCGTCATAGTCGGCATTGGGGCGGATGCTGGCGTCGGGGGTGACCTGGCCCACCCGCAGGAAGTGGCGGGCGGCGGTGCGCAGGTCGCCGGCGGTCCGTGCGGCGTCACCCTGCTTATAGATCGAGGCGGCGAGCTGTTCCACCACCGTCTTGTGCGCGGGGTCGGCAGCAGGCGTCAGCGCCAGCAGCTGGGTGTAGGCGGCTTCGGCCTCGGCGTACTTGCCTTGCGCGAACTTGGAGTCGGCCAGCACCGCCAGCACCTGGCTGCGCAGCGCCACCGGCGGCGGCGGGTTGGCGGCCAGTACGCGGTTGGCCAGGGTGATGGCCTGGTCAAGATCCTTGACCTCGTACAGGTCCTGGGCGGCGCGGGTCAGTACCGGTGCCCATTGCGGATGGGTCGGGAAGGTATCCGCCAGCTTGACGCTGGCGTCCACCGACTGGCGCAGCACCGCGGGCCGGTCGGCCGGGGTGACTTCCTTGCCCAGGCGTTGGTAGGCCTGCACCGCGGCGTAGGCCGCTTCCGGGGCCCGCGGGTTGTTGGGGTAGCCGTAGGCGGTCTTTAGGTATTGCTCGGCCGCGTCCTTGGTCTGGCCGCCGTCGTAAAGCGAATCGGCGTACAGCATGTTGATTTCGGGCAGCTTGGGATCCTGCGGGTAAATGTCGAGGATCTTGCGGTACCAGCCGGCCGCGGCGACGAAATCGGCGCGCTTGGTCGCGGCGTCGGCCGGCGGGTCCTGCTGCGCCTTGGCCTGGTAGTGGCGGCCGAGGTCCTCCAGGTGCCGGCGCAGCTCGGTCATCACCTCGGGGGTCGGCTGCTTGCCGCCCCAGTAGGCGGAAGCCGGCTCGTAGGCGGTGGCATAGCGTTCCTTCTCACGCACCACCAGGTCGCTGAAGCCGCCGTCCTGGTAGGCCGAGATCACGTGCGACTGGAATTGTGGCGCGCGCGGATGCATGGCGTGGCTTTCCACGAACGCCGCGTAGGCGTTGGCCGCATCGGTGTAGCGGCGCTTGTCCAACATCAGCTCGCCCAGCGCGCTGTACACCAGCGGATAGAAGCGCGGCTCGCCATGCTGCGCGAAGTACTGGTTGACGGCCTTGCCGCCCCCCATCTGGCCGAACGACAGGCTGGAGACGCGCAGGGCGTCGCGGGCGAGGTCCGCCTTGCCCACCGGCACCGCCTTGAGAGTGGCCTCGGGATCGTCCGGCTCGCCCGGCGGCAGCTCGCGATCGAGGATGGCGAAGAACACCGCCACGTCGTCGGCGTACTTCTGCTGCTGGAACTGCGACCAACCGTACTTGTACTGGGCCGGCACGAAGAACGGCGTCTCCTCGCCGAGGGCCATCACCATGCCGTATTCCTGCTCGGCCTCGGCATAGCGGCTGCGCCCGTACATCAACTCGCCGGCGCGGAAGTGGGCGTCGGCGATCAGTGGAGAGGTCGGGTAGTCGTGCTCCAGGCGCTGCAGCGTGACGATGGCCTGGTCGGTTTCGCCGCTGTTCTGGTAGGCGCGCGCGAGCTGGTACAGCACGCGGTCGCTGTCCTTGGCGTTGGGGCTCTGCAGCAGCTCCTTGTAGATGCGGATCGAATCCTTCAGGGCGGCGCCGTTGCTGGTATTGCCGGCGGTGTCCTCGACCTGCAGCTGCAGGTCGGCGATGCGCTTCATCGCTTCGGCGCGGGTGTCCGGGTCGGCGCTGAGCTCGAGCAGCTTGCGGTAGTTCTCCAGCGCCTTTTCCGGGTCAGCCGCCACCGGCTCCGATTGAATGATCGGCAGCTTGTCGGGGGCGGGCTGCTTGACGTTTTCGAGCGTCTTGATCGGCGGGGCCGCGTGTTTGACCGCCTCGGTCTGGCAGGCGGCGAGCGCGAGGCAGGCCGCGGCGAGCGCTGCGCGCTTCATTTAGGCTCATCCTTCAGCTGACTGTCGTAGACCCGCGCCAGGGCGAAGCGCGACTCGATCAGGTATTTCTCGTTGAGCACCTTCTGTCTCTGCAGGTCGTCGGTGGCCACGTCCTGCAGCAGCTTGCCCTGCGCCTTCTCGGCCGTGGCAAGCTGCGGCAGCAGCGCATCGATCTTCGCGCGCAGCGCGTCCATGCGCTCGTAGGCGCCGACGAACTGCTCCGCGCCGGGGCTTGGCGCCAATTGCAGCTGCACCGCCTCGCCGGCGCCGGAAGCCTTGGTCCCGGCCGGCTCGGTCGCCGCGCCCAGCCGCTCGGCCATGCGCAGCTGCATGGCGGCCGCCGAGCCTGCCTCGTCGGGCGGCGCGTCGGACGGTTCGGAGGTGGACGGCTGCGCTTCAGGCTTGGCCGGGGCGGTCACCTCCTCGGTGGTGCGCGTCGCGTAACTCTGCTGCAGGTCGGCCAGGCGCGACTTCCAGTTCTGCAGGTTGAGCTGCAGCATGCGCACGTCGCGGAAATTCTTGAGCGCCTCCTGGAAGCGGTTTTCGGCGATCAGGGTCTGCAGATAGAACGTTTCGGGCGCGTCCGGCAGGTCCTTCAGCTTCCAGGTCCAGCCGGTCTCGGCCTCGGCGTCGCGCTTGATCATGGTGGTCACCATGCGCCCGCTGCGCACGTGCTCCATCGCCTCGTCCAGGCGCGTGCGCGTCTGCTCCAGCGCCGGGATGGCGCGCTCGTAGTACTCCTTGGCCTGGATGTGGGCGCCCAGGCGGTCGAGCACATAGGGGATGGCCAGCATGCATTCCTGCACCGCCGGGTCCATCGGGTCGCGGTTGGTCAGCTCCACCCACGGCACCAGCGCCAGCTTGAGCTGGGCTTCCTCGCCGGCCGATTTGCCGGTGAGGTGGAACGGCGTGAGCTGGGCCCGTTTGTAGATGCTGTCCGAGTCGATGTAGCCCGGCCGCAGCAGCACCCCGATGGTGGCGAAGGAGGTGAACGCCGTGGGTTCCTTCGGCGCTTCGTCCCCCAGCTCGGCCTTCTTCTGCTGCGTGCCGCGCGGTGCCAGGTGCGCCCAGCCCAGCCCGAGCAGGGCCTTGTTGGAATACGGCCCGTCGGTGCGGATGCGCTCGAAGATCGGGACCGCGGTGCCGCCCTGCTGCGAGCGCAGGAAATGATAGGCCAGCGTCAGGTTGGCCTTGTCGCGCAGTGCCAGCGTCTCCGAGTCGGTCGGCGTCATGCGGCCGACGCGGTCCAGCACGTTGACCCCCTGTCCGACGCGGCCGTCGTTGATGAGCGCCACGCCCAGGTTGTAGCGCATCAGCTGGCTCTGGTCGCTGCCGTTGTCGCCCTGCGTGAGGACGTCCGCGGCCTCGCCGTAGCGCCCCTGCGCCAGCAGCACGCGCGACTGCAGGTCCTGCCAGTTCACCACCAGCTTCTTCGGCAGCTGGGCGTGCATGGCGTTGAGTTCGTCGGTGGCCTGCTGGTAGTAGCCGCGCTGGTAGTAGAAGTCCGCCAGGTGCAGGCGCGCCTGCGCCAGGCTGACCGGGTCGGTGGCGCTGGCGATCTGTTCGCGGTAGATGAGCTCGGCCCGCGCCGGGATGCCGAAGGCGAGCGTGTCGTCGGCCAGTTCGCGGTGGTAGGCCGTCCCCAGGCGCTGCGAGGGCGCGGAGGTGCGCATCTGCGACAGCAGGGCGGCGGCGTCCAGATAGCGGCCGTTGCCGGCGAGGAACTCGGCTTCGCGCACGCCGGGATCGTTCTCGCCGCCGGGGCTATAGACGTCGGCCGTGGGCGCCGCGGCGGCGGTGCCGGCGAGGGTCAGAAGGAAGACCGCGAGCTGTGTCGCGCCGCGCCTCATTGCGCCGCCCTCCAGTCGTGGAACTGCAGTTGCGGGTCGCTCAGGTAGCCGTTGCGCTTGAGGTCGAACTCGAGCTCGGCCGGCGGCTGGCCCTTGTCGAAGCTGCCGTCGTAGCTGCCGGTGAAGGGAGGGTCGCCGGGCTTGGCGTCGGAATAGCGCGCGCTGAACTGGGCGCGGATGCGGTGGCTGCCCGGTTCCGCGGCGAGGCGCAGGAGGCGGTGCAGGCCGCGTTCCTGCAGCACGATCGACTCGAGCTCGTTGTACTGGTAATGCACCGGCGCGGCGTCGTCGACGGCGACAGTGATGTCCTTGAGCAGCATGCCGGGGATATGCACGCCGACGTACACGTCGACACGGGTGCGGGGCGGGTAGAGGTAATCGTGTTCGATGGCCTGCGCCTGCTGGTTGATGTCCAGCGCCTGCTCCTTCAGTTTCTGGATGTCCTGGTCGACCTGCAGCGGGGCGGGGTCCGCGGCTTGTGCCGGCCCTGCACCGACAGCGGCGGGGAGCAGAATCGCGGCCAGTAGTCCGCGCCAGGCTCGTAGCGTTTTTGGTTTGATCATGGGGAATGCGGGCGCACCGGAATGGCGAGTCTAACAAATGCTCCGGGGCTTGCGAAAACCGGAGCCTGCGCCAGGGCGGTGCGTGCGTCCGCCTTGGTTCAGCGCAGCACGCTCCTGTACTGGTCTTTCCAGCGGCGCAACGCGGCGAACACCTCGACGGCATCCTGCGGCGGACGTCCCAGTCGCGCGGCGGCTGCCGCCACCAGCTCCGCTTGGTCGCAGCGCAGGAACGGATTGCAGGTGCGCTCACCGGCCAGCGTTCCCGGCACGCTCGGCCGTGCTTCCGCACGCAACCCCTGCACGCGCTCGATCTCGCGGGCGATGGCGGCATTGCCGGGCTCGGCGGTGCGGGCGAAGTCCAGGTTGGACAGCGTGTACTCGTGGGCGCAATAGACGGCGGTCTCCGGCGGCAGGGCACGCAGGCGCTGCAGCGAGGCGTACATCTGCTGCGGGGTGCCCTCGAACAGGCGTCCGCAGCCGCCGACGAACAGGGTGTCGCCGCAGAACAACAGTTTCGCCTCGGCTTCGTGATAGGCGATGTGCCCGAGGGTGTGCCCGGGAACGGACAAGATCTCGAAGTTAAGGTTCAGCCCGGGCAGGGCGACCCGCGCGCCGTCGTCCAGCGGCTGGGTCAACCCCGGGATGCTGCCTGCCTCCGCGCGGGGGCCGTACACCGGCACGTCCCATTCGCGCCGCAGGGCGCCGAGACCGCCGATGTGATCGGCGTGGTGGTGGGTGACCAGGATCGCCTCCAGCCGCAGGCCGCGCTGCCGCAGCGCCGCCAGCACCACCTCGCCGTCGCCGGGGTCGACCACGGCGGCCCGGCCATCGCCGTGGAGCAGCCACAGGTAGTTGTCGGCAAACGCGGGCAGCGGCGTCACGGTTATCATGTGCGGACTGTGGAGCGACATTTGCGAGGCGTCAACCCATGCCCAACCGGTTAGCACTACGCGGCGGACAACCGTTCAGCCGTTACACGCTTACCCTCTGGCTGCGCAGCCCGCGCGGCCGCCGCCTGCTGGCGATGGAGGAGCGCGAGCTGCGGCTGCTGCTGCCGGACCTGTTCGGGCGTCACATCCTGCAGATCGGCAACTGGGGGCGTGGCCAGCGCCTGCTCGGGTCGGCCGACATGCTGCACCGGGCGGTACTCGGCACCTTGAGCGAAATGGACGCCCAGTCCCTGGTCGAGCCGGAGCAGCTGCCGGTGATGAGCAACAGCGTGGACGCGGTGCTGCTGCCGCACACGCTGGAATTTTCCCCCCTGCCGCACAACGTTCTGCGCGAGACCAGCCGCGTCCTCACCGACCGCGGCCGCCTGCTGATTCTCGGCTTCAACCCCTGGAGCATGTGGGGGATCCGCCAGCGGCTGGGCATGCGCTATCGCGCCTTCCCGGCCGGTGCCCGCTTCTTCAACCCGGCGCGCCTGTGCGATTGGCTGGAGCTGCTGGACTTCGAGGTGATGCTGGTGCGCCGGTTCGGGGTCGGCTTCCCCTGGCTGGCGCCGAGCAGCGTCGGCGAGCCCGCCGGCCTGCACAGCCTGCTCAACCCCTTTGCCGAGTGCTATCTGATCATGGCGCGCAAGCGCGTCATCCCCATGTCGCTGGTGGGACGGCTGCCGCGGGCCCAGGTGAGGCCGCTGGTCGGGGGCGCCATCGGCGGTGCCGTGTCGCGCCTGCCCGGTCTGCAGCGCAGCGGCGAATGGCCCCAGGCGGGTGAATAGCAGGTTGAAGACGGTCGTCATCTACACCGACGGCGCCTGCCGCGGCAATCCCGGTCCGGGTGGCTGGGGTGCCCTGCTGCGCTGGAACGGTCACGAGCGCGAGCTCAGCGGCGGCGAAAACCCGACCACCAACAACCGCATGGAACTGACCGCCGCCATCATGGCGCTGGACGCCCTGCGGCAGCCATGCCAGGTGGCACTCTACACCGACTCCGTCTACGTCAAGCAGGGCCTGACCGAATGGCTATCCGCCTGGAAGGCCCGCGGCTGGCGCACCGCCGACAAGAAGCCGGTGAAGAACCAGGACTTGTGGCAGCGGCTGGACGCCGCCGCTTCCCGCCACACCGTCGACTGGCACTGGGTCAAGGGCCATGCCGGCGACCCCGGCAACGAGGCGGCGGACCGCCTGGCCAATCAAGGACTGGAAGCCCACATGAACGGCAACACGGTACGACGCGCATGAGCGCCGAGCGGCAGATCATTCTCGACACCGAAACGACCGGCCTGGAGGTGACCGAGGGCCATCGCGTGATCGAGATCGGCTGCGTCGAAATCAAGAACCGGCGCGTCACCGGCAACAACTTCCACCACTATCTCAACCCGGACCGGGCCATTGACGCCGGAGCACTGGAGGTGCACGGCATCAGCGCCGAGTTCCTGGCCGACAAGCCGCGTTTCGGCGACGTCGCGGCCAGCCTGCTCGACTACCTGCGCGGCGCCGAGCTGGTGATCCACAACGCCGCCTTCGACGTCGGTTTCATCGACATGGAGCTGGACAAGGCCGGTCGTCCCGAGCGGCTGGGGCAGATCTGCGGCGTCGTCGACACGGTGTCGATGGCGCGCCGCCTGCATCCCGGCCAGAAGGCCAGCCTGGATGCGCTGTGCAAGCGTTACGGTGTGGATAACTCCAATCGTGACCTGCACGGCGCCCTGCTCGACGCGCGCCTGCTGGCGGATGTCTACCTGGCGATGACAGGCGGCCAGTCCGCGCTGATCCTGGAGCGCGAGGCGGGCGGCGCGGATCAGGGCCGCGACATCCTCGGCAACCTGCGCCAGTTGATCGAAGCCCCGGCGGTGCCGTTGCGGGTGATCCGCGCTGCCGAGGACGAGCTGGCGGCGCACCGGGAGCGGCTGGCCGGAATCGCCAAGAAGAGTGGGAAACTGTTGTGGCCGGGGGAAGTGCCGGCCTGATCGGCACGCTGGTTCTTCAGCGGGCCTCAGCCAGCGCGGTGATCACCTCGAAGTACGGCGGCCGGGACTCGCGCGAGGTCACCCGGCATTGCTCCACCTCAAGCCCGCAGGCCTTGAGCCATTGCTCCAGGGCCGCCGGCGCCACCCCCAGGTTGACATGGTCGTAGGCCTGCTTGGCCGCTTCGTGCCGGTGGGCGTTGAGCGTGACCACCACCAGGCGCCCGCCACGGCGGAGCAGACGCGCCGCTTCGGCGATCACGGTTTCCGGGTGGCGGGCGTAGCTGAGCGCGTGCATCAGGAAAATATGATCGAAGCGGGCCGGGGCAAAGGGCAGGGCATGCATGTCGGCCTGGCAGTAGGCCACCTTGGCGCCGTTGCCGAGGCGTTTGCGGGCGGCGCCGAGCACCTTGGCGCTGATGTCCATGCACACCACCGAGCGCGCCCGCCCGGCGATCAGCTCGGCCAGCACGCCGTCGCCGCAGGCGATGTCCAGCACGTCACCCAGCTGCAGCAATCCGATCAGCGCATGCGCGGTGGCTTCCCAGGTGCGGCCCGGCGAGTAGTGCAGCTCCATGCGTCCGGCCACCGATTCGGCCCAGGTCTGCCCGGCCTTGCGAGACCGCACCACCTCGTCGGCCCGCTCGCGGTCGAGCCGCGCCTGGCGGTCGTCGAGTTGCTCGCGCATCAGCTTCCACAGCTCGGCTGCGCTGCTGTCCGCCCCGGCCAGCGTGTACAACGCCGCGCCACCGGTGCGCTGATCCTGCACCAGGCCGAAGCGTTTGAGGCGTGCCAGGTGAGTCGAAACACGGCTTTGCGCGAGGCCGGTGACCTCGGTCAGTTCGGCCACCGACAGGGCATGGGCTTCCAGCAGGAGCAACAGGCGCAGGCGGCTGGGATCGGCCAGCAGCCGGCTTAATTCTGTGCTCTGGGCGATGCTCAATTTCATTCGGCTACGGGCGCGGCGATTGGCAGAGTCAGGATGTGCCTGCCCGGTTCAAATGGGTGAGACGTGAGACGTGAGACGTGAGACGAAAGCGTGAAGCAGGAACGGGCGCATCAGCTGCTTTTCACGTCTCACCTCTCACGTTTCACGTCTCACGGCTTTTGCCGTTCAGCCCTGGTTTTTCACCGCGTCGGTCACGGCGTTTACGGCGCCGGACACCGCGTGGGTCACCTTGTCCATCACGCTGGTCGCCGTATGCTTGGCGCGGCTGGTGGCACGCGCGGCGCGCGAATCGGGCGAGGGCAGCACGCTTTCCACCGCCTTCATCGCGGCCGTGGCGCTGCGCTTGCCGCTGGACGCGGCCTTGCGGGTGGCGGCCTTGGCGTGGGTGCCCGCCTTCCTGACCGACTTGCCGGCGTCCTTGCTGGCCTTCTTCGCCGCCGCCTTGACCTTGCCGACGGCTTTCCTGGCCGGTGCGGCGGCCTTGCTCAGCTTCGAGGCCGGCACCTTCTCGCCCTTCATGCCCTTCTGCACCAGCTTGGTCAGCTCGGCGCGGGTATCGGCGACAATGCTCATCGACTCGCGGGCGTGGCCGATGACCTGGTTGACGGTTTCCTGCAGCAGGTCCAGCTGGGTGTGGGCCAGGCCGCGCAGGTCGCCGCGGTCGGCGTTGCGGATCGAGGTGATGGCGGCATGGTAGTAGTCGTTGAGCGCCTGGAGCTCGCGGTCGGCCAGCTTTTGCACGCCGTTGTAAACGATGCGGTTGGCGTTGGTGACGACCGTGAACGAATCCTTGCGCAGCTGTTCGATCTGGTGCCGGAGCTGGTCAAGCGTCTGCTTTGCCCGTTGTTTTGCGGCCATGCTGCAACTCCCCTGTGCTTGCGTGTCGCTGCGGGGGATTCTAGGTCCGGCCGTAAGTTACTGTCAAAAGGGGTTTTTTGCGCGGTCTCCTGGTGCGTGAACAGGGGCGGTCGCACGCTTTGTTTGTGGGGCCGTACGCAGCCGTATATGATCGTAACCCCGCCGTGCGCGGCCGTTCCGCGCCGAACCGGTTCGCAGATCCATGTTTCGCGGGCGCGAAGCATCGACCTGCCAGCCCGGCCCGCCGGGTGTCGCCGCGCGGGACCGTCAGGAGACGGGCGCCGCGGCGTCCGCTGTGAAAAACGATTTCATCTATCCAAAGCTGAGGAAACCTAGCCCATGTATCAAGGCCAATCCATCCAGGTGCGCAAGCTCGACGGCGGCATCGCCGAACTGGTGTTCGACAACCAGACCGACTCGGTCAACAAGTTCGATCTGCGCACCGTGAACGAGCTGCGCGAAGCGGTGAGCGCGATCCAGGGCGACGGCGGCGTCAAGGGCCTGATCGTCAGCAGCGCCAAGGATGTGTTCATCGTCGGCGCCGACATCATGGAGTTCGGCAAGAACTTCCAGCAGCCGGAGGAGGAGATCGTCAAGTGGTCGCTGGAGGCGAACAAGGTGTTCTCCTCGGTGGAAGACCTGCCGTTCCCGACCGTCACCGCCATCAACGGCATCGCGCTCGGCGGCGGCTTCGAGATGGCGCTGTCCACCGACTACCGCGTGATGGCGAGCAAGGCCCAGGTCGGCCTGCCGGAAACCAAGCTGGGCATCTTCCCCGGCTTCGGCGGCACCGTGCGCCTGCCGCGCCTGATCGGCGCCGACAACGCCATCGAATGGATCGCCGGCGGCACCCAGCAGAAATCCGACGAGGCGCTCAAGGTGCATGCCGTCGATGCCGTTGTGGCCCCCGAGAAGCTCAAGGACGCGGCCCTGCGCATCCTGTCGCTGGCCCAGTCCGGCGCCTACGACTGGCAGAAGCGCCGCGCCCAGAAGACCGGCCCGCTGCAACTGCCGATGGTGGAATCGATGATGGTGTTCGAGACCGCCAAGGGCTTCGTCGCGGGCAAGGCCGGCAAGCACTTCCCCGCACCCGTCGCCGCGATCAGTGCGATCCAGAAGGCCGCCGGCAAGAAGCGCGACGAGGCGCTGGTGATCGAGGCGCAAGCCTTCGCCAAGATTGCCAAGACCCAGGCCGCCGACTCGCTCATCGGCCTGTTCCTCAACGACCAGCTGCTCAAGAAGAAGGGCAAGCAATACGCCAAGATCGCACGCCCGATCAAGCAAGGCGCGGTGCTCGGCGCCGGCATCATGGGCGGCGGCATTTCCTACCAGTCGGCCAGCCGGGGCATCCCCGTCATTATGAAAGACATCGCCGACAAGGCGCTGGATCTCGGCATGTCGGAGGCCAACAAGCTCCTCGCCAACCAGGTCACCCGCGGCAAGCTCACCGCCGAGAAAGCCGGTGCCACCCTGGCCGAGATCCGTCCCACCCTCAACTACGGCGACTTCGGCCACGTCGACGTGGTGGTGGAAGCGGTGGTGGAGAACCCCAAGGTCAAGAAGGCGGTGCTGGCCGAGGTCGAGAACGTGGCGCGGCCGGATGCGGTGATCGCCTCCAACACCTCTTCGATCTCGATCGACGAGCTCGCCAGCGCGCTGAAGCGGCCGGAGAACTTCCTCGGCATGCACTTCTTCAACCCGGTGCACAAGATGCCGCTGGTGGAAGTGATCAAGGGCGCCAAGACCAGCCCGGAGGCGGTCGCCACCATCGTCGGCTACGCCAGCGCCATGGGCAAGACGCCGATCGTGGTCAACAACTGCCCGGGCTTCCTGGTCAACCGCATCCTGTTCCCGTACTTCGGTGGCTGGTCCGGGCTGCTGCGCGACGGCGCCGACTTCGTCAAGATCGACAAGGTGGCCGAGTCCTTCGGCTGGCCGATGGGGCCGGCCTACCTGCAGGACGTGGTCGGCATCGACACCTCGCACCACGTGGGCGACGTGCTGGCCGAGGGCTATCCCGACCGCATGGGCAGGGATTTCAAGACCGCGCTGGACGTGATGTACGAGAACAAGCGCTTCGGCCAGAAAAACGGCATCGGCTTCTACAAGTACGAGACCGACCCCAAGGGCAAGCCGAAGAAGCTGGCGGCGGAGGACAGCTACAAGCTGATCGCCACGGTGCAGCCGAACGGCACCCGCGACGTTAGCGACGAGGAGATCATCGACCGGCTGATGATCCCGATGGTGATCGAGACCGCGCGCTGCCTCGAGGAGAAGATCGTGGAGACCGCCAACGAGGCGGACATGGGCCTGATCCTCGGCATCGGCTTCCCGCCGCACCTCGGCGGTGCCCTCAAGTACGCCGACATCGTCGGCCTGAAGAACCTGATCGAGAAGTGCAAGAAGTACGAGAGCCTCGGCAAGCTCTACGAGCCTACCGCGCGGATGAAGGAAATGGCCGCCAGGGGCGAGACCTACTACGCGAAGTGAGAATACGATGGGTCCGCAAATGAACGCGAATAAACGCAAATGCAAGACGAAAGGACATTTGCGTTCTTTGCGTTTATTTGCGGACTGAAGCTTTTTTGAGTTTGGAGAATCCAAATGACCGAAGTCGTAATTGTTGATGCAGTCCGCACCCCGATGGGCCGCTCCAAGGGCGGCATGTTCCGCAACGTGCGCGCCGAGAACCTGTCGGCCGAGCTGGTCAAGGCCCTGCTCAAGCGCAACCCCGCGGTGAAGCCGAAGGAGATCGAGGACGTGATCTGGGGCTGCGTGATCCAGACCCTCGAACAGGGCTTCAACGTCGCCCGCCAGGTGGCGCTGCTCGCCGGCCTGCCGCACGAGGTGTCTGGCCAGACCGTCAACCGCCTGTGCGGTTCCTCCATGACCGCCATCCACGCCGCCGTCGGCGCCATCAAGTCCGGCATCGGCGACCTCTACGTCTGCGGCGGCGTCGAGCACATGGGCCACGTGCCGATGACCCACGGCTTCGACGGCAACCCCGAGCTGTCCCTCAACACCGCCAAGGCGGCGGCGATGATGGGCCTCACCGCCGAGATGCTCGCCACCACCTTCTCCATCAGCCGCAAGGCCCAGGACGAGTTCGCCCTGGCCTCGCACCAGCGCGCCACCCAGGCACGCAAGGACGGCGGCTTCAAGGACGAGCTGGTGGCGATCGCCGGCCACGACGCCGACGGCCTGCCGCTGCTGGCCGACTACGACGAGGTGGTGCGCACCGACGCCAACATGGAGGATCTGGGCAAGCTCAAGCCGGCCTTCAACCCCAAGGGCTCCGTCACCGCCGGTAACAGCTCCGCCATCTCCGACGGCGCCTCCGCCGTGCTGGTGATGAGCGCGGACAAGGCCAAGGCGCTGGGCCTCAAGCCGCTGGCCAAGATCCGCAGCATGGCTTCCGCCGGCTGCGATCCCAGCACCATGGGCCGCGGCCCGGTGCCGGCCAGCAAGAAGGCGCTGGAGCGCGCCGGCCTGAGCCTGAAGGACATCAACTACTTCGAGCTCAACGAGGCTTTCGCCGCCCAGTCCCTCGCGGTGCTGACCGAGATGAAGCTGTTGGACCGCATGGACCACATCAACATCAAGGGCGGCGCCATCGCCCTGGGTCACCCGCTGGGCTGCTCCGGCGCGCGCATCACCGGCGCCCTGGCGCACATCCTCCAGCAGAAGGACGCCCAGTTCGGCCTCGCCACCATGTGCATCGGCATGGGGCAGGGCGTGGCGACGGTGCTGGAGCGGGTGCACTAAGGATTTGTGCCGGGTAGCCGGCGCGAAGTCTCTGCGGACAAGAAAGCCGGAGCCTGGGCTCCGGCTTTTTTTGGCCACATGATCCATGGTTTGACCCGTCCGCAAAATTCACCCGATACTTGGCGGCGTGATCCGTTTGACCGGAAATGTCTGCCGCGGCTATGGCATCGCGACACGCACCCTTCGACCGGTGATGGGGCTTGTCGAGAGCCGCATCGGTCTCGGCCCGCTGAGGCCGGGGACACTCAATGTCCTCCTCCCCGCGCCTTACATCGTCAGTCCCGACGCCCTCATCCAGGCATACGAATACCCGTTGTTCCGGGAAGTCATCAAGCTTCAGCGCTGCCGCATCGGCCGCATCCGCGCCGTGATCGTGCGGCCCAGCACGCATGAGCTGGGCAAGGCGCACGGGCCGGCCTACCTTGAGCTCGCGGCCAAGGTGAACCTGCGGGACTGCCTGCGCCTCGCCGACGGTGATGAGATCACGGTCGAGGTGGGCGGGGATGCGCGTTGGTGGCGGGGTTGGTGAGGTGCCGGCCAGGGCGACCATGGTCAAACTGCTCCGCGTCCTGCCGCTGGCGGTCTTGTCGGGCACCTGTTGCGCCGACGAAGCCCCACTCGGTGCGTCCTGCAAGGCCAACCCGGAGGTGGTGGCTGCCTGCTTCGAAGTCCACGGGCGCTTGTCGGCCTGGAACGGCGCACCGGCCTTCCGCATCTGGCCCGCGGGCACGCAGCGGATGCTCGGCATTCACAACAGCGAGCTGCCCGCCGCGCTGCGCAGCCGGATGACCGATTTCGACACCGAGCTGTGGGGCACTTTCACGGTGTGCCCGTTCACGCCCGAGCGGGCGGGCCACATGCGGATGGTTTGCGTGGAGTCCTGGCGGGACCTCGTCGCCCGCGAGCGCAAGCCGCCCCGGGCTCCTTAGCCTGCGTCAGGCGGGCCTGGCCCCGCGCGGGATGCGGATCCTGAAGCGGGTGCCGCGAGCGGCCTCGCTGTCGACCTCGATCCTGCCGCCCAGCCGCTGCGACACCAGGTTGTAGACGATGTGCAGCCCCAGGCCGCTGCCGCCGCTGTTGCGGCGGGTGGTGAAGAACGGATCGAAGATCTTCGGCAGGTGCTCCGGCGTGATGCCGGTGCCGTTGTCGGCGAAAGCCAGCTCGATCGAACCGTCGCCCTCGGCCAGGTCGATCCGGATCGCGTTGCCGCTGCGTCCGGGCGGGAAGGCGTGGATCATCGAGTTGGTGACCAGGTTGGTGATGATCTGCGCAAAGCTGCCTGGGTAACTGTCGAGCACCAGGGGGGCCGGGCAGTTCACCGTCACTTCCACGTCGGCGCGTTTGAGCTGGGGGTGCAGGCTCAGCAGCACTTCTTCGATGTAGGCCTTCAGTTCGAAGGGCCGCTGCTGGTCGCTGGACTGGTCGACCGCCACCTGCTTGAAGCTATTGATCAGGTCCGCGGCGCGCTGCAGGTTCTTGAGGATCATCTGCGCGCCTTCGTCGGTCACCGCCAGGAAGCGGTCCAGGTCCGAACGGGTCATGGTATTCCCGGCGAAGCGCTGGCGCAGCGCCTGGGCGGCGCCGAGCAGGGTGGACGCCGCGGTGACGCCGACGCCGACCGGCGTGTTGACCTCGTGAGCGATGCCCGCCACCAGTCCGCCGAGCGAGGCCAGCTTCTCGCTCTGGACCAGCTGCGCCTGCGCCTGCTGCAGTTCGCGCAGCGCAATGCGCGTTTCCGCCACCTGGGCCACCAGCGACTCGTTGAGGCGCTGCAGCTGTTCCTGGGCCATCCGGCGCGCGTTCAGCTCGATCAGCCGCTGCTGCGCCTGCGCGCGCTCGCGTATCAGGGCCGATACCTTCGGCAGCAGCGGCCACAGGCAGACGGCGGTGGAGAAGGACAGGGCGGCCGTCAGCGGCAGCACCAGGGCGTCCAGGCGGTAGGCGGGGAACCAGATGTCGGCCAGGCCGACGAAGTGCGTCACGCCGCAGGCCAGGATGAAAGCCCCGAACAGCAGGAATACCCAGTCGAAGCTCAGCTCCCGGTGCCTCCTGATGAAGGCCACCAGGGTCACCGGGATGGAGAAATAGGAGATGCCGATCATCGCCTGCGAGAACGCGATCGGCCACAGCAGCGAGGCCCGCCACGACAGGCAGTATCCGTGGGGCAGGAAACCCGGATCGCTCAGCCAGCCGGCGATCATGTGTACCATTGTTCTGTCCCCCCACGCTTTGCCGGGCCGGAGCTGGGACGATTGTGGGCCGAAAGCGCCGGCGGCGGCGTCGGAAAGAATTACCATCGGGAACGGAGTTGACGTATGACTCGACAACACGCGGCGCCAGCCCGGGGATCCCCATGTCCGCGGGCATAAGCGTGCGGCCGGTCGTCACGGCGGATTATGCCGGCTGGAAGCCGCTGTGGGACGGCTACAACGCGTTCTACGGCCGCACCGGGGTGACCGCGCTGGCGCCGGAAATCACACAGATGACCTGGTCGCGCTTTTTCGACGCCTACGAGCCGATGCACGCCCTGGTGGCGGAGGGGGCGGGCGAACTGCTCGGGCTGGTGCATTACTTGTTTCACCGCAGTACGATCCAGATCCAGCCGACCTGCTATCTGCAGGACCTGTTCACAGCCGAAGCCGCCCGTGGCCGGGGTGTCGGGCGGGCGTTGATCGAAGCGGTCTATGCGCGGGCGCGACAGGCTGGATGCAGCCGCGTCTACTGGCATACTCAGGAAACCAACGCCACGGCAATGCGCTTGTACGACCAGGTCGCCGAGAAGTCGGGCTTCGTCGTTTACCGCAAGTCGCTGTGAGCGGCCCGGGGGGCGGGTGAACAATTTCCTGTACCGGCTCAATCCGCCCAGGCTGCGCCTGATCATTGGCGATAAAGGAGGTACCGCGTGTCGACCGAGCTGCAACAGCGCGCCAAGACGTTCCTGAAACGTGCCGTCCCCGCCGATCTGGGCTACGTGTCCGGTTCGGCCTCCGAACGGTTCATCGCGGCCTACGCCAAGTCGGGGCGGCTCAACCTCGACGAGGAGATGTGCGAGCTGATGGAGATGTGCGCCGCCGAGGCCGAAGGCGCGTCCGCCGAGCAGGCGGGGGAGGCACAGGCCTATCTGAGCGAGAGCGCCGGAATCCTGCGCGAGATCCTCAAGGAGTCCTGAGCCGGAGGGCGTTCAGGGCAGACCCAGGTGCCGCGCCTTGTCCGGGCGCGGAGCAGGCGCAGGCGGCCGGCTGGACGCGCCCAGGCCGTTGGTGAGGAGCCGGGCGGCGAAATCCGCCGCGGCTTCGGCGCTGGAGGTGCCGGGCTGCTCCACCAGCACGCGGCCGATCTCGAAGGCAGTGCCGTAGAAGGTGGCCGCCAGCAGGTCGACGTCGACATCGGGGAACACGCCGCGTTGGACCGCGTCGCGGATGTCCTGCTTGAGCGTGCGCATCAGGGGCGAGATCACCGTGTCCTTGAACAGGCCGCGCACGGCGTGTTCGTTGCGCAGCACCAGGCCGAAAATCTGCGGCTCCGCCGTGATCATGCGGAAGAAGGCGAGAAAGGCGTCGCGGATGAAGGCTTCGAGGGTGGGGGCCTCGCGGTGGAGTTGCTGCAGCTTGGCGTCCAGGTTGTTGACGCGGTTCTCGAGGATCTCCCGGAACATGGTTTCCTTGTCCGGGAAATAGTTGTAGAACGTCCCCGAGGCGAGGTCGGTCAGCCGCACGATGTCGCGCACGGTGGCGGCGTCGTAGCCCATCTCCAGGAAACAGCGCTTGGCGGCGTCGAGCAGCATGGCGCGGTTGGCCTGCTTGTTCTGTTCGCGCTTCCCGTGGCTGTAGATGGCGTTCATGACGGCGCAGTGACGATGAGCCCTTGCGGGTCAGGATATACCCTTTGCCGCCTCATGGTGCAAAAAGGCTGTTCGCCTGCTTCCGCCGGGGCATCCATGCCCCTTAATGGCCGTCACCCGGCAGGGGACGGTGGCGGCACTCCGCTGCTCAATTGAACTTCGAAAAGTCCGGCTTGCGCTTCTGCATGAAGGCCGACATCGCTTCCAGCGCTTCGGCCTGGCGCAGCATGGGGATGAAGTGGTCGGCTTCGATCTTGATGGCTTCGACCGCCGTGGATTCGCTCCACCGGCGCATCAGCTTCTTGGTCACGCGCAGCGCGTTGGGCGGCTGCTGGGCCAGCTTGCGGGCCCGTTCGAGGGCGTGCGGCTCGACCTCGGTGTCGGGCAGCACGGCATTGACCAGGCCGTATTCATGGGCCTTGGCGGCGCCGAAGGGCTCGCCGAACATCACCAGCTCGGCGGCGCGCACGTTGCCCATGATGCGCGGCAGCAGGTAGGTGGAGGCGAATTCCGGGCAGATGCCGATATTGGTGAACGGCATCTGCAGGCGGGCGTTCTGGCCGGCGTAGACCAGGTCGCAGTGCAACAGGAGGGTGACACCGATGCCGACGGCTACGCCGTTGACGGCGGCAACCACCGGTTTGGGGAACACTGCCAGGGTGCGCATGAAGCGGGCGACCGGAGCGTCCTCGCCGGCGGGCGGGTTACTCAGGAAGTCCTGCAGGTCGTTGCCAGCGGAAAACGCGTCCGGCACGCCGGTGAACAGCACCACGCGCACTTCCGGGTTGGTGGCGGCCTGGGACAAGGCTTCGGCCATGGCGGCATACATGGCCTGGGTCAGCGCGTTCTTCTTCTCGGGGCGGTTGAGGCGCAGCGTCAGGACGCGGTCCTGCAGATGGGTCTGGATCAGTTCGGACATGGTCGGGGTAATCCTGGTATCCATACGGTAACGTATGGTGGAGTCTAGCGCCGTCTGGCGGCGGCTGCAACGGTGAAGGGTGAGGGGTGAGGAGACAAGCTTGTCACCTCACAGCGCCCGCAGGGCGCGACCTCGCAGTGAGCCCGCCAGGGCGAACGACCTCACTCCTCACACCTTCAGCACCAGCTTGCCGAAGTTCTCGCCACTGAACAGTTTGAGCAGGGTTTCGGGGAAGTGCTCGAGGCCTTCCACCACGTCCTCGCGCGATTTCAGTTTGCCCTGCGCCATCCACTGCGACATCTGCTGCAGCGCCTCTCCATAACGCGGCGCCCAGTCGAATACCACCATCCCCTCCATGCGCGCGCGGTTCACCAGCAGCGACATGTAGTTCTTGGGGCCCTGGATCGCGCTGGTGGCGTTGTACTGCGAGATGGCGCCGCAGATCACGATGCGCGCCCTCATGCGGATGCGGGTCAGCACCGCGTCGAGGATATCGCCGCCGACGTTGTCGAAATACACGTCCACTCCATCGGGGCAATGCTGCGCCAGGCCCGGGAAGATCGGGCCGCGCTTGTAGTCGATGCAGGCGTCGTAGCCCAGTTCCTTGACCGCGTACTCGCATTTCTCCGCGCCGCCGGCAATGCCGACCGCGCGGCAGCCCTTGAGCTTGGCGATCTGGCCCACCGCCTGGCCCACTGCGCCGCTGGCGGCGGAGACCAGCACGGTCTCGCCGGCCTTGGGCTGGCCGACGTCGAGCAGGCCGAAATAGGCGGTCATCCCGGGCATGCCGAGCGCGTTGAGATACTTGGGCAGCGGCGCGGCCTTGGGATCGATTTTCATCAGGTTGCGGCCGTCGCAGATGGCGTAGGACTGCACGCCCTGGGTGCCCGAGACGAACTCGCCCACCGGGAACTCCGGATGCCTGGACGCCACTACCTCGCCGACCGTGCCGGCGCGCATCACTTCGCCGATTTCCACCGGGCGGATATAGGAGCGGCCGGCGTTCATCCAGCCGCGCATGGCCGGGTCGAGCGAGATGTAGTGGACCTTCACCAGCAACTCGCCGTCCTTCGGCTCCGGCGCCGGCGTCTCCTCGTAGCTCCAGTCGCTGCGCTTGGGCAGCCCCACCGGCCGGGCGGCCAGCTTGAATTGCTTGTTGATCGGCGCGGCCATGGCGCGTTCTCCTCCGTGAAATGATGTTGCGCATCATCGCCGCTGTGCCGACATGCGTAAAGCGCATGGCGGGCATGAACAGATTCCGCTTTACATGGCCTCCGGCTTGCCCAAAACTCGCGCATCAGAATCGGGAGCCGCCATGAATCTTTCCAGGCTGGGGAAGCCGGCCGCGTTTTTGTCCGCGCTGCTGTTGACGATGCCGGTGCTCGCTGCGGAGCCGCCGCCGGCGGTGGATCCGGCCGTGCTGGCGCGCGTCCGCGACGCCGCCATGAACAGCGACTGGGCTTACCAGCGCCTGAGCGACCTCACCGACAGGATCGGTCCGCGCCTGTCGGGATCGCCCCAGGCGGAGGCCGCCGTGGTCCAGGTCGCGGCCGCCCTGCGGAGCGCCGGGCTGCAGGTGAGCCTGCAGCCGGCCAAGGTGCCGCATTGGGTACGCGGCGAGGAAGCCGCCGAGCTGGTCGAATACCCGGGGCGTCCGGATGGCATCGTGCAGCACCTGCGCCTGACCACGCTGGGCGGCTCCGTCGCCACGCCCAAGGCAGGTCTCACCGCGCCGCTGCTGGTGGTGCACAGCTTCGACGAGCTGAAGGCGCGCGCGGCCGAGGCCAAGAACGCCATCGTGCTGTTCGACGTGGCCTTCGATCAGGACCTGGCCGATAACGGTCTCGCCGGTGCCGCCTACGTCCAGGCGGTCGAGTACCGGGTCAAGGGCGCCAGCGCGGCGGCGCGGGCGGGAGCGGTGGCCTCGTTGATCCGTTCCGTCGGTGGCGCCGATTTCCGCCTGCCGCATACCGGCGTGATGCACTACGACGCCGACGCGCCGAAGATCCCCACCGCCGCGCTCAGCGCCGAGGACGCGATGCTGGCGGCCCGGCTCGCCGCGCAAGGGGCCGTGACGATGCACCTGAAGCTGACGCCGCAGACGCTGCCGGATGCCGACAGCCACAACGTCATCGCCGACCTGCCCGGGCGCGACAAGCCCGACGAAGTGGTGATCGTGTCCGGCCACCTCGACAGCTGGGACCTGGCGCAGGGTGCCATCGATGACGGCGCCGGGGTCACCTCGGCGATGGGCGCGGCACAGTTGCTCAAGTCGCTGGACCTGCGGGCGCGGCGCACCATCCGCGTCGTCGCCTGGATGAACGAGGAGAACGGCGGTGGCGGCAGCAAGGCCTACTTCGAGGCGAACAAGGACAGGCTGGTGCAGCACGCCGCCGTGATCGAGAGCGACTCCGGCGCCGGCAAACCGCTGGGCCTGCAGGCCAATGTGACACTGGAATCCGTGGCCGCGCTGCACCCCGTCACCGAGGCGCTGCGGTCGCTTGGCGCCGCCGCCATCGAACGCCGCGACGAGGCTGTGGGCGCGGATATCGAACCCCTGCAGAACGCCGGCGTACCAGGCTTCGAACCGCTGCTCGACGGCCGCAGCTACTTCTTCTATCACCACACCGCTGCCGACACCCTGGACAAGGTCAAGCCGGACAATCTGCGGCGCCAGGTGGCGACGCTGGCCGTGCTGGCCTATTACCTGGCGGAGATGCCTGAGCCGCTGCCGCGGCTGCCGCCGAGGAAAGAAGAGAACTGATAGCTTGAATGCGACCGAGCCCGGGGTTCCCTAGTAGTGCACCTCAGTCCAAACGGCTGATAACGGTGGATGCCCAGGAGAGGCCGACGCCGAAGCCGGAAATGGCGACATGCCGGTCGCCGGGTTTCAAGTTCTGCGAAAGCGCTATGGGGATGGACGAACTGACCGTGTTGCCGTAGTCCTCGGCATAGAATTCGACCTTTTCCGGCGCGTTGAGGGCCTGGCCGATGCTTTCCACCACCACGCGGCTGCCCTGGTGGAGTACGAAGCGGTCAATCCGGTCCACGGTGAGGCCGTTGAGACGGACGGCATTCTGCAGGCTCGCCGGCACTTTGGAGACGGAGAAGCTCAGCACGGCCTTGCCGTCCATGTAGAGCTTTCCGTCCCGATTCAGCCGCACTTCCAGCGCCTGGCCACAACCACCGATGGTGCCCATGTCGAACCGGCCGATCGTCCATCTGGGCTGATCGCTGAGCAGCGTGACCGCTGCCGCATCCCCGAACAGCAGGGCGGTGCGGCGGTCGTCGCGATCGATGATCGGGGAGTACGGATCCGCCGTGAACAGCAGGCCGCAGCTCAGCCCATTGGCCTCCATGAAGCTCTTGGCGATGGACAGCGCGTAGACATACCCGGAGCAGCCGAGTCCGATGTCGAACGCAGCGCAGCGCTCCTGCAGGCCGAGCTTGCCATGCACGATGGCCGAGGTTTGCGGCAAGCCATGACCATCCGGGTTCTGGGTCACCACGATCAGGCAATCCACCTGTGAGCGCGAAGCGAGGCCTGAAGCGAACAGTTTCAGGGCTGCGGCGACGCAAAGGTCCGAGGTTTCCTGCTCCGGCGCCTTCCTTGCGATGCGACGGACGCCGATGCGCTTCTCCAGCGTACCTTCCTTCAGCCGCAGTTCCACCTCGCGGGGTGCGTTGTCGAGCCGCTCCGCGGGTATTTCCGTGAAAATTGCCTGGATGCCGATCATGTCTGCTCGAGGAGTTTTTTTGCGATGCTCCAGCGGTGCACTTCGCTGGGGCCGTCGTAGATGCGGAAAGCGCGCACGTCCTTGAAGATGCGCATCACGATCGTCTCGCCGGTGACCCCCTGGCCGCCGAGGATCTGCACGCAACGGTCCACGATGCGCCAGACGGCTTCCGAGACCGCCACCTTGGACATGCTCGATTCGAGCGCGCCCTTGCCGCCCTGATCCAGCACCCAGGCGGTATGCGCAATGCTGAGCCGCGCCTGGTGCAGGTCCATCGCATTGTCCGCCAGCATGAAGCCGACGCCTTCGTGCTCACCCAGGCGCTTGCCGAAGGCTTCCCGCCTGCGTGCATAGGCGAGGGCGACGTCATGCGCCCGCCTTGCCGCGCCAAGCCAGCGCATGCAGTGCGTCAGCCGTGCCGGCGCCAGGCGCACCTGGGCATAGCGGAAGCCCTTGCCGATGCCGCCGAGCACGTCGGCCGCCGGTACGCGCAGCTGGTCGAAGTGCAGTACGCCGTGACCGCCGGTGAAGCAGGAATCCAGCGAATCCATCAGACGCTCCAGGCGGATCGCGGGCTGGTTCATGTCCGCCAGGAACATGGTCGCGGCGCCGTCCTCCATCCTGGCCATGACGATGACGAAGGCGGCACCCTCGGCGCCGGTGATGAACCACTTGGTGCCGTTGACGACGTAGTGGTCACCGTCCCGCACGGCCGTGGTCTGCAGCATGGACGGGTCCGCGCCCGCTCCGGGCGCGGGCTCGGTCATGGCAAAACAGGAGCGCGTGCGGCCTTCCACCAGGGGCCGCAGCCAGCGCTCTTTCTGCTCCGGCGTGGCAACCACTTCCAGCAGGTGGATGTTGCCTTCGTCGGGAGCATGAATGTTGAGGGCTACCGGACCCAGCGGCGAGTAGCCGGCTTCTTCGAACACCACCGCCTTGGCGGCATGCGACAAGCCCAGGCCGCCCATTTCACAGCTGGCGTGGGGCGTCAGCAGGCCCGCTGCGCGCGCCCTGGCCACGAGCTCGGCCCTCAGCGATTCCTCAGGCCCGTGCGGCGTCTGCCGCGCATCACCTTCCAACGGGATGACCTGTTCGGCGATGAAGCGGCGGGTGCGCTCCTGCAGGTCCTGCAATTCGGCGGGCTGGCTGAAATCCACGGGGTTTTCCTGGGGGTTAGAACAGGCTGCCGCACGCCACCAGGGCGGCGAACTCCATCACGCCGTCCGCGATCCGCCCGAAGCCGGCATAGCGCGGATCGTGCGTGGCGCCCTGGCGGTAGCGCGCGTGCAGCTGGTAGAAGATGCCGGCGAGCTTGTACAGCGCCAGCACGCGATGAAAGCGGAAGCCGGAGAGGTCGGCGCCGGTGGCGGCGGCATAGGCCTCGGCCGCCTGGCGGCGGCTGAGAAAGCCGTAGCGCGCGGTGGGCAGCTGGCGCAGCCGCTGTACACCTTCCGGATCTCCCGGCTCGACCCAGTAGCTCAGGGTGGTCGCCAGGTCGAACAGCGCGTCGCCACGGGTGCACTGGTCCCAGTCGAGCACCGCTACCGGCTCCAGCGTCGCGCCGTCGAGCAGCAGGTTGTCGAGCTTGAGGTCGTTGTGGATCAGTACAGGGCTGGCGTCGGCGACACAGTTGTCGCGTAACCACCCGGACAGCATGGCGATTGTCGGCGGCTGCGGGTCCGCGGCCAGCGTCACGCGCTTGATCCAGCCTTCCACGGTGCGCGACAGGAAGCCCTGTGGGCGCCCGAGTTCCCCCAGGCCAGCCTTTACCGGATCGACGCGGTGGATGCGTACCAGGGTATCGATCAGGGTGCGGCTCAGGCGTGGGCCGATGTCGGGGACCTCGAGCAGGGCTGCGGGCAAAGTATCGCCCCGCACGGCGCAGCCCCGACGATATTCCTGGATCTGGAACGGAGCGCCGAGGACCTGCGGGTCCTTGCACAGGTGGATCGCGCGCGGCACCAGCTCCAGGCTTTGCGAAAGCGAGGAGACGATGCGGAATTCGCGGCTCATGTCGTAGGCGCCCGGCGGCAGCTCGCCGGGCGGCGGACGGCGCAGGACCGCTTCGCTGCCGTTCAGCAGCACCAGGTAGTTGAGGTTGGCCAGGCCCCCGGCGAACTGACGGGGTGGCGGGTCGGTGCGCAGTTCCAGGCCGTGCTGCGACAGGTAGGCGGCGAGGCGGGGCCAATCCTGTGGAATCCCTTCCGCCAGGCCGCGCAGGACCGGGGCAGTGTCGATCGCCAAGCTCACGTTCCGGCGAAGTTGGGGGGACGCTTTTCGGCGAAGGCCTGCACCGCTTCGAGAAAATCCCCGCTCTGGGAGAGCACGGCCTGCGTGTCGGCTTCCCACGCCAGCAGGGTATCCAGGTTGAGCGGCAGGCGGGCCAGCGCGGCCTTGGTGGCGGCCATGCTGCCGGTGGGTTGCCGCACCAGGCGCTGCGCCAGCTCGATGGCGCCATCCAGCACCTTGCCAGGCTCGCTCAAGCGATCGACGAGCCCCCATTCGTACGCCTTGGAGCCGGGAATGGCTTCGCACAGCATCACGATTTCACGCATCCGGCCCATGCCGACGCGCTGCGTCAGGGTCCACATCAGGCCGTAGTCCGGTACCAGGTTGACCTTGCCGAATGCGGCGCAGAAGCTGGCCTTGTCGTCGGCCACCACGAAGTCGCAGGCCAGGGCCAGGGAGAACCCGGCGCCATAGGCATTGCCTTCGACCGCCGCGACCGCCGGCAGGCGGCCGCCGACCAGTGCGCGGATCATGCGATGCCCCACCAGCATGGAGCGGCGCATCTCCAGTATCGGCAGATGGAGGCCGCCCAGATCGCCACCCACGCAGAAGTGCGTCCCGCCGGTCAGCACCAGCGCATGCACCGACCGGTCGTCCTGGATATCCGTGAGGACTCTCGACAGGGCTGCGACAAGCTCCACTCCAAGGGCGTTGCGCTTGCGCGGCAGGTTCAGGGTGATGATCGCAACTTCGTCGCGACGCTCGACCAGTACGGTATCCGCCATTTGCTCGGCCTCCGGGCCCCTCGATGATTGACTGCGCCGGGGTGCCAGTATAAGTTGCTTGTTACAAGCAAGTAAATGTGCAGGGGTGAAAATGGTTGTGGCGGTCTCAAGGCGGCGCCAGGAGGACAGGACCGCGTTGTCCGATCAGCGCATGACCGCATCTGCCATTGGCCTGTTGGTGGATGTCGGCATCGCCGGCACGACCCTGGCGGCAATCGGCGAGCGCGCCGGCTATTCGAGAGGGCTGGCAACCCACCGCTTCGGCTCCAAGGCCCGCCTGCTGGCGCACGTGCACGATACGGTCGCGTCCGACTGGATCAGGCGGGTGCAGGCTGCCGTGGGCGACCGCGTCGGGGTGGAGGCGCTGGAGCACGTGGTGGACGCCTTGTGCGGATTCATCGAAGACGAACCCGACGAGCTGCGGGCGATGTACCTGCTGCGCTACGCCAGCATCGACCCGGCTTCCGAATATCGCGCCAACGTCGCCAAGGTGCACAAGGCGCAGTGCCGCGATGCACGGCGCTGGATCGAGGAAGGACAGAAGGCCGGCGGTATCAGCCCGAAAGTCAATGCGGAACTGGCCGCCGAGTTGTTCTGCGCGACGGCGGACGGCCTGCTGTACCGCTGGCTGGTCAATCCGCGGCTGCCGGTGGCGGCGCTGCATCGCGCGCTGCGCCGCGAAGTGCGGCGTTCCCTGTCGCTGGCCTAGCCGAAGCGCCAATCGAGTTGGAGGAGCAATGACGCAGGCCCTGATTTACGACCACGTGCGCACGCCCCGCGGCAAGGGCCGCGCCGACGGCAAGCTGCACGAGATCACCCCGATTCAACTGGCCACGCAGGCACTGGACGCGGTCCGCGGGCGTTCGAGCCTGGATACGGCGCTGGTCGACGACGTCATCCTGGGCTGCGTGATGCCGGTCGGGGAGCAGGGCTGCAATATCGCGCGCGTCGCCGCGCTGAACGCCGACTACGCGGTCACCGTCCCCGGTCAGCAGCTCAACCGCTTCTGTGCGTCGGGGCTGGAGGCGGTGAACCTTGCCGCGGCACTGGTCGACGCAAAGCAGGCGCAAGCGGTGGTCGCCGGCGGAGTCGAGTCGATGTCGCGCGTGCCGATCGCCTCCGACGGCGGCGCCTGCTACACCGATCCGGCGGTGAACTGGAAGACCTGGTACATCCCGCAGGGCATCGGCGCCGACCTCATCGCCACCCAGGACGGCTATGGGCGCGAGGACGTGGACGCCTTTGCGGTCGAATCGCAGCGGCGGGCGGCATGGTCCTGGGCGCAAGGCTGCTTCGACCGTTCGATCGTTCCGGTGAAGGACGTGCTGGGACAAGTGGTGCTGGCGCGGGACGAGCATCTCCGCCCGGGTACCGGACTGGCGGATCTTGCCAAGCTCAAGCCGGCCTTTGCCGAAGCCGGGGACCGCAATGGCTACGATGCCGTGGCGCTATACCGCTATCCCCGGGTCGAGTCGATCCAGCACGTACATACCGGCGGCAACTCCAGCGGCATCGTTGACGGCGCCGCCGCGGTTCTGGTCGGCAACAAGGCGTTCGGCAGGAGGGCAGGGCTCAAGCCGCGGGCGCGCATCCGCGGCTTCGCCTCCATCGGCAGCGAGCCGGCCATCATGTTGACCGGTCCGGTTCCCTGCACCGAAAAGCTGTTGAAGCGGACGCGGATGTCGATCGAGGATATCGACCTGTTCGAAGTCAATGAGGCCTTTGCCGCAGTGGTCATGCGCTTCATGCGCCACTTCGACATTCCGCACGACCGGGTCAACGTGAATGGCGGAGCTATCGCCCTGGGCCACCCGCTGGGCGCCACCGGCGCCATGATTCTCGGCACGGTGCTGGACGAACTGGAGCGGCGCGACCTCGGCACCGCGCTGATCACCTTGTGTGCCGCCGCCGGAATGGCCACTGCCACGATCATCGAGCGCATATGAACGACATGAGCGCAGCTTGCCTGAAGACGATCCGCTTCGAGCTGGATGCCGACGGGATTGCCCTGATCACCATCGATGTGCCGGGCAGGCCGATGAACGTGCTGACGCCGGACCTGGAAGCGGACCTGGCCGCGGCCATCTCGTGCATCGCTGCCGGTGCATCGATCAAGGGTGTGGTGATCACCTCGGGAAAAGCCAACGGCTTCATCGCCGGAGCCGATCTCAAGGACCTGGTCACCGCTTACGGCCGCGACACGGCACAGCAGGCCTATGCCCGCAGCGAGAAGCTGTCCTCTCTCTATCGGCGCCTGGAATCCTGCGGCAAGCCGGTGGCGGCGGCGATCAACGGCCTGGCGCTGGGCGGCGGCCTGGAGCTGTGCCTGGCCTGCCATTTCCGCGTACTGTCGGACGACCCGCGCGCGGTGCTCGGCCTGCCGGAAGTGAAGGTCGGGCTGCTGCCCGGAGCGGGCGGCACGCAACGCCTGCCGCGCCTGATCGGCATCGCCAATGCCCTGCCGCTGATGCTCGGCGGCGAGCCGGTTGCGCCGCAGCAGGCGCTGAAGCTCGGCATGGTCCACGCCCTGGCTCCGCCGGCGCAGCTGCTGGACAGCGCGCGGCAATGGATTCTCGGCGGGCCCAAGCCGGAGCAACCCTGGGACGTGAAGGGCTTCCGCGTTCCTGGCGGCGCCGGGTGCCTGGCGCCGCACGCCACGGAATCGTTCCAGGCCGGCACCTCGCGTCTGGCGCGCAGCACCCAGCGCAATTATCCGGCGCCGTTGGCAATCGCATCGGCGGTGTTCGAGGGCACCCTGGTGCCGATCGACGTGGGCCTGCGCATCGAGTCGAAGTACTTTGCCAAGCTGCTGATCGATCCGGTGGCGCGCAACCTGATGCGCACCATGTTCATCAACAAGAACGCGGCGGACAAGCTGGTGCGCCGGCCGCCGGGGGTGGCCAGGTCCGCCGTAAGGAAACTGGGAGTGCTGGGCGCCGGCATGATGGGGGCGGGTATCGCCCACGTTGCCGCGCTGGCCGGTATCGAGGTGGTGCTGCTCGACGCCACGCAGGAACAGGCGGACAAGGGCAAGGCCCGCTCGGCCGACCTGCTGGCCAGGGAACTGCAGAAAGGGCGTACGACGCAGGACCGGATCGACACCGCGCTCGGTCGCATCGTCTGCACCACCGACTACGGTCAGCTCACCGGCTGCGACCTGGTGGTGGAGGCGGTGTTCGAGAACCGCGACGTCAAGCACGCGGTGACGCAGAAGGCCGCCGCCGTGCTGGGACCGCATGCGCTGTTCGCCAGCAACACCTCCACCCTGCCGATCACCGGGCTGGCGGCGTCATTCCCGCGCGAGGAGCAGTTCATCGGCGTCCATTTTTTTTCGCCAGTCGAGCGCATGCCTTTGGTGGAAGTGATCCGCGGCGCAAAGACCAGCGACGCGACCCTGGCCAGGACCTTGGATTTCGTGGCGCAACTGCGCAAGACGCCCATCGTGGTGAACGATTCACCGGGCTTCTTCACCAGCCGGGTGTTCGGGACCTTCGTCGACGAAGGCATGGCCATGCTGGCCGAGGGGGTGGAGCCGGCCCTGATCGAGAACGCCGCGCGCATGGCCGGAATGCCGGTGGGGCCACTGGCCATTTGCGACGAGGTGACCATCGAGTTGCAGCTGAAGGTGCACCAGCAGGCCCTGGCGGACGGGCTGCCGGAACGGTTCCAGCGCCTGACCGCAATCGAGGTGGTGAAGAAGATGGTTGAACTCGGCCGCATCGGCCGCCGCGGCGGGGCCGGGTTCTACGAATATCCGGCCGGGGGCGGCAAGCGGCTCTGGGCCGGGCTGGGCGAGGTGTTTCCGGTCAGGCCGCTGCAGCCGGACGCGGAACAGCTGAAGCGCCGCTTCCTCTTCATCCAGGCGCTCGAATCGGCGCGCTGCGTGGAGGAGAACGTGATTGCCGATCCGATGGACGCCGATCTCGGCTCGATCCTGGGCATCGGCTTTCCCTCCTGGACCGGCGGTACCTTGTCATTGATCGAGACCGTCGGCGTGGATGCCTTCTTCAGCGATTGCCGGCGGCTGGCGAGACACCATGGCGCGCGCTTCCTGCCGTCTCCGGCGCTGATCCAGCGGGGCAAGGCCAACGTCCTGTACTACCAGGAAGCCGCCTGAGCGCCCGCCGAAAGCCCGGCATGGGTGTCGACGTCGGCCCCCTGCATGGCGCGGGTGACGGTGGAGGCGGATCATCAGCGCCCGAGGGTGCGACGAACATGAGCGCAAAATCTACGAAGAAGCTGCGCGGCGCGCCGCCGGGATTGGTTCCCGACAAGCTGCTCTCAAGCGAATGGAGTAGAGCGTTGGAGACTGCGAAGGGGTGTGCTAAATTCGGGTCATGAATCCTGAAGCCATTGAGCGAGAGGCACTCGGGTTGTCGCTGCCTGAAAGGGCTGCACTCGCGCATAAGTTACTGATCAGCCTGGAGAATTTCTCCGACTCAGAGCATGAGCAAGCATGGTTCGACGAAGCGGAGCGCAGGGCTGCTCAGATTGACAGTGGTGCCGCGCAGCTCATTTCTTCCGAGGAAGTAAGTCGTAAGGCTCGGGCGCTATTGAAGTGATCTATCGCTTCCATCTGGAGGCTGAAGCAGAGCACTACGAAGCTGTTGCATTTTACCAGTCACAGAGAGCAGGACTCGGTGAAGGTTATCTCGTTGAGTTCGAGCAAGTTATGGCCTGTGTAGTTCAAGCGCCGCAAGCTTTTCGCGTTGAACGTAAGCCTGATATTCGACGCGCTCATCTCAAACGTTTTCCTCATACGGTGATCTACCGCGAGTTAGAGGGTGCTGTACAAATACTTGCTATCGCCCATAAGCGCCGCCGTCCAGGCTACTGGTCAGGCCGGCTCTCAGACTAAGACTTGCAGCCGTTTTCCGGCGCGGAGCGACGCGAGCCGCGCCTAGAACATCTCGGACTTGTCGATTTCCACGCTCTTCGGTGGTTCGCGCGAGGGGATCCAGTCGCCGGTGATCATTTCGGCGTAGCTCACGCCGGGACCGACCATGGGGTAGACGCCGGCGTCCGGGTCGATGATGACCTCGAGGAAGGCGGGGCCGTCGAAGGCGACGAACTCGGCGATGGTGCGGGCCAGGTCCTCGTTGCGGTCCAGCCGTTTCGCCCAGGGGAAACCGTCGGCCTGCGCCGCCTTGACGAAGTCCTTCTTGTGCAGGCTCTTGTCGCTGGCGGAGAAGCGTCCCTTGAAGAACAGCTTCTGCCACTGCCGGACCATGCCGTCGCCGAAGTTGTTGAGCACCACCACCTTGATCGGCAGGCCATAGGTGGTCACCGTCTCCAGCTCGCCCAGGTTCATGCGGATGCTGGCGTCGCCGTCGATGTCGATCACCGTCTTGTCGCGCCGGGCGAACTGCGCGCCGATCGCCGCAGGCAGGCGGAAGCCCATGGTGCCCATGGAGCCCGAGGTCAGCCACAGGCGCGGCTCGCGGAAGTCGAAATACTGCGCCGCCCACATCTGGTGCTGGCCCACGCCGGTGCTGATCACGGCCTCGCCGCGGGTGTGCTTGTTCAGCTCCTCGATCACGGCATAGGGCTGGATCAGCTTCGACTTGCGGTCGTAGTTCATCGCGTAGGTCTTCTTCAGCTCCGCGATGTGGCGATGCCAGGGCGCATAGTCCGGCTTGAACTGCTGCGCCAGCAGGTAGCTGCGCAGCTTGTCCAGCGCCTGGCCGGTGTTGCCGATGTGGTGCCAGTGCACGCGTTTGACCTTGTTGATCTCGGCCGAGTCGACGTCCAGGTGGGCGATGAAGCGCGCGCTGCGCGCGAACTTGGCCGGCACGCCGGCGACGCGGTCGTCGAAGCGGCTGCCCACCGCGATCAGGAAGTCGCAGTCGTCGGTGGCGTAGTTGGCATAGGCGGTGCCGTGCATGCCGAGCATGTGCAGCGACAGCGGCTCGGTGGTGTCGTAGCAGCCCAGCCCCATCAGGGTGGCCGTCACCGGGATCTGGAAGGCGTGGGCGAAGTCGCGCAGGGCACGCGAGGCCTCGGCGTGGATCACGCCGCCGCCGGCATAGATCAGCGGACGCTTGGCTTGGCGGAGGTTCTCCAGGAAGGCGGCGCAGGCGGCGTCGTCCAGCCGGCTCTCCTCCACCGCCCGCAGGCGCGCGCGGTAGCCCGGCACCGCCAGCAGGCCGTGGCCGTGGAACACGCCGCTCCAGTTCTGCACGTCCTTGGGCACGTCGACCACCACCGGGCCGGGGCGGCCGGTGCGGGCGATCTCGAAGGCGGTGCGCACCGTCGCCTCCAGGCGGGTCGGGTCGGTGACCAGCAGCATGTGCTTGGCGCAGGCGCCCATGATGCTGGACACTGGCGCTTCCTGGAACGCATCGGAGCCGATGGCGGCGGTGGGGACCTGGCCGCAGATCGCCACGATCGGGATCGAGTCCGCCATGCAGTCGCGCACCGGGGTGACCAGGTTGGTGGCGCCGGGGCCGGAGGTCACCAGGGCTACGCCGACCTTGCCGCTGGCGCGGGCATAGCCGGCGGCCATGAAGCCGGCGCCCTGCTCGTTGGCCGGCACGATCAGCGGCATACGGTCCTTGTGCTCGTGGTTGAAGCGGAACACGGCGTCGTAGGTCGGCAGGATGGCGCCGCCGCTGTAGCCGAAGATCACGTCCACGCCCTCATCGGCCAGCACCTGGACGATGATCTCGGCCCCGGTCATGGTGGTGCCGGCGAGTGGGTGGGGGTGGGGCTTCTGCGTTGCGTTCACGGCGGTTCCGGAGTCTGGCGACCTGCGATTTAGGGGCGCTGTTATAGCACGAGTAGCCCTTCCGACGCAGTGACCGCGCACCATCCGTCACTTGATTGGGGTAAGCTCTGCGGTCCAATTCGACCAGGAGATTCCACATGGGCTTGCTCGACCAACTCGCCGGCAGCGTGCTGTCCGGGGCGCTCGGCGGTCTGCAGCAGCAACAAGGCCAGAGCCCGCTCCTGCAGGCGGCCCTGACGCTGATCCAGCAGAACGGCGGAATCCCCGGCATCATCAGCAAGTTCCAGCAGGCCGGCCTGGGTCAGCACATCGACTCCTGGGTCTCCAGCGGCGCCAACCTGCCGGTCTCCGCCGACCAGTTGCACCAGGTGCTGGGCAGCGGCGCCATCGCCGGCATCGCCAGCCAACTCGGCATGGACCACGCCCAGGCCGGGGCCGGCCTGGCGCAGCTGCTGCCCCAGCTGATCAGCCAGCTCACCCCCAACGGCTCGGTGCCGGCCAACCACGCCGACCTGATCTCTGAAGCGCTGTCTGCCCTCAACGGCGGCGGAGCGGCGGCCCCCGCGAGCTGAAGGCGGCGCCCGCGCCGGCCGGGGAGGGCTTGTCCCGGAGGCGCCCGGCGGTATATGTTCTCGCTCTTATGCGACACATTATCTCGATCCTGCTCCAGAACGAGGCCGGGGCGCTGGCGCGCGTGGCCGGCATGTTCTCCGCGCGCGGCTACAACATCGAATCGCTCACCGTGGCGCCCACCCACGACGACACGGTGTCGCGCCTGACCCTGGTCACTACAGGCAGCGACGCGGTGATCGAGCAGATCATCAAGCAGTCGCGCAAGCTGATCGACGTGGTGGAGATCACCGACCTCACCAGCCGCGAGCACCTCGAAAGCGAGCTGCTGATGCTGAAGGTCGAAGTGAACGCCGCCAGCTCGCGCCAGGTGGTGGAGTGCGCCCGCCGCCACCGGGCCCAGATCCTGGACGAGACCGAGGCCACCCGCACCGTGCAGCTCACCGGCACCGGGGTGGAGGTCAACGGCTTCCTGGCCGAGGTATCCGGCATCGCCCGCGTGCTCGAACTGGTGCGCAGCGGTACCGCCGCGCTGGAGCGCGGCAACGCGGTGCTGGCGCCGCCGGCCTGAGGCGCGGTGTCCCGGCCGCTTTACTATTTTTTCGAATTCATCCAGTCCCAAGAGGGAATCCGCAGTGAGCATCAATGTCTACTACGACAAGGACGCCGACCTTTCGATCATCCAGTCGAAGAAGGTCGTCATCCTCGGTTACGGTTCGCAGGGCCACGCCCATGCGCAAAACCTCAAGGACAGCGGCGTCGATGTCACCGTCGGCCTGCGCAAGGGTTCCAAGTCCTGGCCCAAGGCGGAGTCCGCCGGCCTCAAGGTGAAGGAAGTCGCCGAGGCGGTGAAGGGTGCCGACCTGGTGATGATCCTGGCGCCTGACCAGGACCAGAAGAAGCTCTACGACGAACAGGTGGCGCCGAACCTGAAGAAAGGCGGTGCGCTGGCCTTCGCCCACGGCTTCAACATCCACTTCCAGCTGATCGAGCCGCGTGCGGACCTGGACGTGATCATGGTCGCCCCGAAGGGCCCCGGCCACCTGGTGCGCAGCACCTACACCCAGGGCGGCGGCGTGCCGAGCCTGATCTGCGTCCACCAGGACGCTTCCGGCCAGGCCAAGCAGATCGCCCTGTCCTACGCCTCCGGCAACGGCGGTGGCCGCGCCGGCATCATCGAGACCAGCTTCAAGGAAGAGACCGAAACCGACCTGTTCGGCGAACAGGCCGTGCTGTGCGGCGGCGCCACCGCGCTGGTGCAGGCCGGCTTCGAGACCCTGGTCGAGGCGGGTTATGCGCCGGAGATGGCCTACTTCGAGTGCCTGCACGAGCTCAAGCTGATCGTCGACCTGATGTACGAGGGCGGCATGGCCACCATGCGCTACTCCATCTCCAACACCGCCGAGTACGGCGACTACACGCGCGGTCCGCGTATCGTCACCGAACAGACCAAGGCGGAGATGAAGCGCATCCTCACCGAGATCCAGACCGGCCAGTTCGCGCGCGAGTTCGTGCTCGAAAACCAGGCCGGCCAGCCCACGCTGAAGGCGCGCCGCCGTCTCGGCGCCGAGCACCAGATCGAGAAGGTCGGCGGCAAGCTGCGCTCGATGATGCCGTGGATCTCCAAGAACCGGCTGGTGGACAAGAGCAGGAATTGAAGACCGGAGCCGCAGGCTGGGTTGAGCGGAGGGAATCCCTGCGGTTGCGATGGGTCGCCGCCGCCGGGATTCTCTGTGCTTCATCCCGGCCTGCGGGCTGGCAACCGGATACCGCCTGATGGAGCAGACCCCGCTCCCCCGGCGCAAGCGCAAGGGCATCTACCTGCTGCCCAACCTGTTCACCACGGGCACGTTGTTCGGCGCCTTCTACGCCATCGTCTCGGCGATGGCGGATCGCTTCGACCACGCCGCGCTGGGCATCCTGTTCGCCATGATCGCGGACTCGCTGGACGGACGCATCGCGCGCCTCACCAACACCTCCAGCGACTTCGGCAAGGAATACGATTCGCTGTGCGACATGGCGGCCTTCGGCATCGCCTCCAGCATCGTCATGTACGCCTTCAGCCTGCGCTTCATCGAGTACCGCTGGCTGGGCATCCGCCTCGGCGGCGTGTTCGCGTTCGCCTACGCCGCCTGCGCGGCGCTGCGCCTGGCGCGCTTCAACGTGCTCGCCGCGATCGCCGGCAGCAGCAAGGATTTTTTCGGTCTGCCCAGCCCGGCGGCGGCGGCGGTGGTGGTGTTCTTCGTGTGGAGCGCCTACGACCTCAACCTGACCGGCGACGAAGTGCTGATCCCGGCCAGCATCCTGACGCTGGGCTCGGCCGCCCTGATGGTCAGCAATATCCGCTACAACAGCTTCAAGAAGGTCAAGGTGACCCAGCGCATCCGCTTCCTGCCGTTCGTGGGCGTGCTGGGTACGCTGTGGCTGGTGACCCTGGTAGCCGGGCGCAAGCCACCGCAGATGCTGTTCCTGATCTTCTTCCTGTACGCGCTGTCGGGGCCGGTCACCACCGTGTGGCGGCGCCTGCGCGGCCGCAAGGCGGCGCCCCCCGCCGCCGCCCCCTGATTGGCAGCGGGTCGCGGCATCGGCTATAGTGCCAGCGTCATGCGGACCAACAGCAGCCATTTCGGTTCTCTCAGCTCGGCCTTCTCCGGCCGCTCGCTGCTGCTCGCGCTTCGACTTCTGCCGTAAGGCAGACAAGAACTCTTGCCCGCACGGGGGTAGAAATACCGTGAAGAAGTAAACTCCCTGTGAATCCCAAGCCATTCGCGTGACGACCTGTCATGCCGGCGCCGTCCATAGCGCCGATTGTTGAAACGAGCGAGAACCGACATGAGCAAGCAACCGCTGATCATTTTCGACACCACTTTGCGCGACGGCGAGCAGTCGCCCGGCGCGGCCATGACGCAGGAAGAGAAGCTGCGCATCGCGCTGGCCCTGCAGCGGCTCAGGGTGGACGTGATCGAGGCCGGCTTCGCCGCCGCCAGCCCCGGCGACTTCGCCGCGGTGCAGACCATCGCCCGCGAGATCACCGAGTGCACGGTATGCTCGCTGGCGCGCGCCAACGCCGGCGACATCCACAAGGCCGGCGAGGCGCTGCAGCCCGGCCGTCGCAAGCGCATCCACACCTTCATCGCCACCAGCCCGATCCACATGGAGAAGAAGCTGCGCATGTCGCCGGAGCAGGTGCTGGAGAGCGCGGTTGGCGCGGTCAAGCTGGCCCGCCAGTTCACCGACGACGTGGAGTTCTCGGCGGAGGACGCGGTGCGCTCCGAGATGGACTTCCTGTGCCGGGTGTTCGAGGCGGCGATCAAGGCCGGCGCGACCACCATCAACGTGCCGGATACCGTGGGCTATTCCGTCCCCGTGCAATGGGGCGAGCGCATGCGCCAGCTGATTGAGCGCGTGCCCAATTCCGACAAGGTGATCTGGTCCACCCACTGCCACAACGACCTGGGCATGGCGGTGGCCAATTCGCTGGCGGCGGTGCTGGCCGGCGCGCGCCAGGTGGAATGCACCATCAACGGCCTGGGCGAACGTGCCGGCAACGCCTCGCTGGAGGAGGTGGTGATGTCGGTCAAGACGCGCCATGACGTGTTCGAGGTGGAGACCCGGATTGACGCCACCCAGATCGTGCCCTGCTCGCGCCTGGTGTCCGGCATCACCGGCTACCCGGTGCAGCCGAACAAGGCCATCGTCGGCGCCAATGCTTTCGCCCACGAGTCGGGCATCCACCAGGACGGGGTGCTCAAGCACCGCCAGACTTACGAGATCATGCGCGCCGAGGACGTCGGCTGGGCGGCGAACAAGTTGACCCTGGGCAAGCTGTCGGGCCGCAACGCCTTCCGCGCGCGGCTGGAGGAGCTGGGCCACAAGTTCCGCTCCGAGACGGAACTGGCGGAGGCTTTCGCCCGCTTCAAGGACCTCGCCGACAAGAAGCATGAGATCTTCGATGAGGATCTGCAGATGCTGGTGACGCAGGCCGACGCCGCCCGCAGCGAGGAGCGCGTGCAACTGCTGCGGATGGAAGCCGTGTCGAAGACCGGTACGCGGCCGACGGCCAAGGTGGCGCTCAGCCTGGCCGGCGAAGAGCACGAGCTGCAGGCGCAGGGCGACGGTCCGGTCGATGCCGTGTTCGCCGCCATCGAGCGGCTGGTGGGCAGCGGCGCCAAACTGCTGCTCTACTCGGTGAACAACATCACCACCGGCACCGACGCCCAGGGCGAGGTCACCGTGCGCCTGGCCAAGGACGGGCGCGTGGTCAACGGCCTGGGCGCGGATACCGACATCCTGGTCGCCTCGGCCAAGGCTTACATCAACGCGGTCAACCGGCTGGAAGTGCCGATCCAGCGGGCGCATCCCCAACGATCGTTCGAGCCGACCCCATAAAGGGTGTGGCGGGAGTGTGACTCCTATCGAAGACCGGGCCATCCGTGGCCCGGTCTGTTGAAACAGGCGAGCGCTACCGCTGGCCGATGCCGTCCGGAGCCCTCTGCCTGACCGCGCGGATCAGTTCTGGCCGTTGTAGTGGAGGGTTTCGCCGCCGTTGTTGTCCATCAACAGCAGGGTGACGGGTGAGCCGCCGTACTGGCTGGCCTGCGAGCTGGTGGCATCCAGCATGCCGATCTGCACGACGTTGGTGTTGACCGGTGGCAGGACCACGCCGGCCTGGGTCTTGCCGCTGTCGTAGACGGTACTGACTCCGTTGGTGACGATGATTTCGTAGGTGCCGGCGGCAAACGCGGCCGCCGTCGACGCCGAGGCAGCCCCGGCTTGGGCGGCCGGCTGCACGCCGGTAATGCTGGAGCCCGGTTTGACCAGGTAGACATTCAGCGATGCGGTGGTGGCCTGCGTGGTGTCGTTCACGAACTGAAGCGTGAAGTTGCCGGACGTCGGCTGACCGAGGTTCTCCTCCGCGGCGAACCCCTTGGCGGTGCCGCCGGAGATCGTGCCGTAGGTGAAGACCGTGGTCAGGTTGTTGTGATCGATGCTGACGCTGTTGACGGTGAAGAACGGTGTGCTGCTGCCTCCGGCAAACAGTTGTACGTTGTAGCCGCCCTCGGGCGGGTTGACGGTCGAGCCGGCGGTATCGAAATTGGCTGTGCCGGTGGACGGAAAGCCGCTGCTGGCGCTGGCGGTGATGCCATTTGAATCGCTGACGCCGTTGACGAGACGGAAAGCCCCCGCGAATGGCGGGGTGCTGTTGTTGCTGTTGCTGCAGGCGGACAGGGCCAGCGCCGACACGCAGGCAAGGCTCGGGATGGTATAGCGATTCATGTCAGTCTCCGTGAAGCCGTTATTTGCCGCTGCCTTATCCGTGCAGCGGCTTGAGGGGGCGCGTGCGGGGCACGCTTCTTCGTATCCGGCGCGGCGTGGGATCGGCTAGAGTGTCCGCATGGACTCCGCACGACGCAAAAACTACCTGGACGCTCTGGGCCTGGAGCTCTGGCAGCCGCGCTCGGGTAAGCCGGCCAAGCCGGCTGCCCCGGTCGCCGCACCACAGCCGGTGCGGTACGAGACCGCCACTGCCGCTGCGCCGGTACAGCTTGAGAGCACGCCGGCCTTGCAGAAGTTCCCGGAGTCCGCCGCGGCGGGTTTCGAGGCGCCGGCCGACTGGCAGGGTCTCAAGCCGGCCGTGGCCGGCTGCACCCGCTGCAAGCTGTGCAGCACCCGCACCAACACGGTATTCGGAGTGGGCTACGAGTCGGCCCCGCTGATGGTGATCGGCGAGGGACCTGGCGCCGACGAGGACGCCCAGGGCGAGCCCTTCGTCGGCCGCGCCGGCAAGCTGCTCGACGAGATGCTGCGGGCGATCGGACGCTCCCGGCGCGAAGCGACGCCGGACAAGGCGGTGTACATCGCCAACGTGGTGAAATGCCGTCCGCCCGGCAACCGCGATCCGGAAGCGGACGAGGTGCAAGCCTGCCGTCCTTATCTCGACCGCCAGATCGCGCTGGTGCAGCCCCGTTTGATCGTGGCGCTGGGGCGCATCGCGGCACAGCGCCTGCTCAGCACCGACGCGCCGCTGTCCAAGCTGCGCGGGCCGCTGTACGAGTACGGGCCCGCGCACACACCGGTGCTGATCACTTACCACCCGGCCTACCTGCTGCGCAGTCCGGGGGAGAAGGCCAAGAGCTGGGCCGACCTGAAGCGGGTCCACCAGCTGCTGGCCGGCTGAGCGCCCGGCAAGGGGGTACACCGGCATGAGCGCGCAACCCAGCCCGGGCCTGCAGATCCTGCCGATGCACGTCAGCCACCTGCCGCGGGTGGTGGAGATCGAGCGCAAGGCCTACTCGTTCCCCTGGTCCGAGGGCATCTTCATGGACTGCCTGCGCGCCGGTTACAGCGGCTGGGCGCTATGCACCGACGGCGGCGACATCATCGGCTACTCGCTGATGAGCATGGCGGTGGACGAGGCACACGTGCTCAACCTGTGCATCGAGCCGTTCAGCCGGCGCCGTGGTCTCGGGCGCATGCTGCTGCAGCACATGATCAAGCTGGCGCGTGCCGCCAACGCCACCATCGTGCTGCTGGAAGTCCGCCGCTCCAACAAGACGGCGATCCAACTGTACGAATCGCAGGGCTTCAAGCGGCTGGGCCTGCGCAAGGGTTACTACCCGGCGCACGACGGCCGCGAGGACGCCCTGGTGCTGGGTTTCGACATCGTCTGAGAAATGCAGGCTAGCTCATGACGACGGCCCGTCGCCGCAGCCAGCTGGCCTGGGCCCTCAACGCCTGGGGCAACCACGCCTTCTCGACCACGGTGCTGGTGGGGTTCTTTCCGGTCTTCTTCGACAAGTACTGGGCGCGCGAGCTGCCCGGTGCCCGCTCGACCTTCTGGCTCGGCTGCACCAATTCGGCGGCGGCCTTCGTGGTCATGCTGGTCGCACCCTGGCTCGGCGCGATGGCGGATCGCCGCGGCCGAAAGAAGCGCTACCTCGGCTGGTTCACTGCGGTCGGCGTGGCGGCCAGCGCGGCGCTGGGCCTGATCGGTGCCGGCCAATGGCCGCTGGCGTTGCTGGTCTTCGCGCTGGGCCAGGTCGGCTTCTTCGTCAGCTATTCCTTCAATGACGCCTTGCTGGTGCAGGTGGCGGAGCCGGCGGAGTCGGACCTGGTGTCCGCCTTCGGCTTCGCCCTGGGTTACCTGGGCGGCGGCATACTGTTCCTGGTCAATGTCTTGATGGTGCTGCACCCGGCCTGGTTCGGCCTGGCGGACGCCACCGCCGCCACGCGGGTTTCGTTTGTGAGCGTGGCCTTGTGGTGGGGCCTGTTCTGCCTGCCCCTGTTCCGCCACGTGCCGGAAGCGCCACCGGTCGCGGAAGCCACCGGCTGGCGTGAGCTGCTGGAGACCTTGCGCAAGGTGCTGCGCGAGCGCCAGGTGCTGCGCTTCCTGCTGGCCTACTGGCTGTACATCGACGCCATCGGCACGGTGCAGCAGATGGCCCTCGATTTCGGCGCGAAACTGGGTTTTTCGACCACGGTGCTGATCACCGCCATGCTGATGGTGCAGTTCATCAGTTTCCCGGCGGCCTGGGCGTTCGGCCCGCTGGCGGCCTGGATCGGCACGCGGCGCGCGATCTACCTCGGCCTGGGGGTGTTCTGCGGCGTCACCGTGTGGGCTTATTTCATGCGCACCGAGGCCCAGTTCTACCGGATGGCGGCAGCGGTGGCGCTGGTGCAGGGCGGCGTGCAGGCGCTGTCTCGTTCCTATTTCCTGCGCCTGATCCCGGCCGAGCGCTCGGGCGAATACTTCGGTTTCTACAACATGCTGGGCAAGTTCGCCGCGGTGCTCGGGCCACTGGTAGTGGGGGTGACGGCGCTGCTGACCGGTAACCCGCACCTTTCAATCCTGGTGCTGGCACTGTTCTTCCTGGGCGGCGCCTGGTTGCTATCACGGGTGCAGGATGGCTGAAGCGTTTACTTGGGAGACACGGCCATGGAAGACGACAAAGCGCTGACTTACGCCAGCTACCTCCGGCTCGACGGCCTGCTCGACCAGCAGCGGCCGCTGTCGGATGAGCACGACGAGCTGCTGTTCATCGTCGTGCACCAGGTCTACGAACTGTGGTTCAAACAGTGCTTGCACGAGCTGCGTCATTTACGCAGCTCGTTCAGTGGCGGTGACACGCCGCGAGCGCTGGCGACCCTGAAGCGGGTGCTCACCATCCTCAAGACGCTGGTGGCCCAGGTCGACATCCTGGAGACCATGACGCCGCTGTCGTTCAACGCCTTCCGCTCGCGGCTGCAGGCATCCAGCGGCTTCCAGTCGTTCCAGTTCCGCGCTTTCGAGTTCCTGCTCGGGCACAAGCGCGGCGGCGTGCCGGAGCATTACGCGCCGGATAGCCGCGAACGGCGGGAGCTGCAGGCGCTGCAGGCCGAACCCTCGGTGTACGACGCCTTCCTGCGTTATCTGGCCGGCAGCGGCGTGGCGTTACCGGCGGCGGTGCTGGCGCGACCGCCGCTGCCGGAGCCGGTGGCCGACGCGCAAGTGCAGGACGCGCTGCTGCAGGTATACCGCAGCCTGCCGTTCCAGGCTCAGGTCTGCGAGCGGCTGGTCGACCTCGACGAGGGGCTGCAGGAATGGCGTTACCGGCACGTCAAGATGGTGGAGCGCACCGTCGGCGCCAAGCCGGGCAGTGGCGGCTCCAGCGGCGCGGCGTACCTGCGCGACACGCTGTTCAAGCCGCTGTTCCCGGATTTGTGGGAGATCCGTTCGAGGCTGTGAGGCAGCGGGTCATGGGCGCAGCGCCGCCACCGCCTGGCTCAGCGCGTTCTGCGCTGCCGCATCCGGCCCGTCCAGGTAGCGCTGCCGCAGGTAGAGGGAACAGACCTGCTGCACCGCGGCGGCCAGGTCCGGCCGCGCCCGCGCCACGCGCTGGGCGAAGTCCTGTGGCCCTTCGCCGGGAGCCTGCCGCAGGCCGGCGCGGGCCAGCCGCTTCTGCGCCTTGTGCCACAGGCGCAGCGCCGGGTCCGGCTCGTGCCGGGGGATGAGCTGGCGCATCAGCATCAGGCTGACCAGGCCCAGGAACAGGCTGATCGAGATCGTCAACGCCAGGATCATATCGCTCCAGTCGACCAGGCCGAGGCTGTTCAGGAACCGCTGCTGCAGCTCCGGTCCGTAGCCCAGCACGCCGCGGTTCCACTCGGCGTTGATCCAGTCCCAGCGCGCTTCCAGCATCGCCCGCAGCTGATAGGTGGCGCGGCTGGGATCGAGATAGGCCGGCAGGTCGCCGGTGCCTTCCAGCGCCTCGCCGAGTCCCTTTTCGACCCGCTGCGGCGCCACCGCGGCGGTGGGGTCGACCCGCACCCAGCCGCGCCCTCCCAGCCAGACCTCGCTCCAGGCATGGGCGTCGGACTGGCGCACCAGGTAGTAGTCGCCGATGTCGTTCTTGTGGCCGCCCTGGTAGCCGGTCACCACCCGCGCCGGGATGCCGGCGGCGCGCATCAGCACGGTGAAGCTGCTCGAGTAGTGCTCGCAGAAGCCGCGATGGGTGTCGAACAGGAACTCATCGACGCTGTTGCGGCCGAGCAGCGGCGGGTGCAGCGTGTAGTAGAAGTTGCGGCCGTGGAACATCTGCAGGGCGGCGGCGACGACACCTGCGTCGTCCAGTCCCTGGTCGCGCCATTGCTGGGCCAGGGCACGCGCGCGCGGGTTGGAGGCAAGCGGCAGTTGCAGGAACACCTTGCGCTGCGCCTCCGGCAGCTCGGGCTGCAGGTGGTAGTGCGGATGCGAGCTGAGCCGGTACAGGCGTCGTTCCTTGACGTCGGCGTTGGACACCAGCTGGTAATCGCCGGTGAGCGCGGCATCCTGCGGCAGGCCCACGCGGCCGGGCAGGTCCAGCGCCAGCAGCCAGCGGCGCCGCTGCGGTTCCAGCACCATCTCGTAGCTGTACACCGGCCCGTTCAACTCGGCCGTCGGGACCTCCTCGTCGCGCGGCCGCGTGCCGGCCTCCCAGCGCCGGCCGGAGAAGAAGGCCAGCACCGGTCCGCGCCAGTACAGTTCGTCCGCCGGTGGCGCGGGGCCGAGGAACTGCACGCGGAACGCCACCTGGTCGGATTCGATCAGGTTCTCGATATCGCCGGGCGCCATCTCGTCGCTGAGGCCGCTTTGCGCCGCGCCAGCGTCGGTGGGCAGGCCCCACAGCGGTCCCGGGATGCGCGGGAACAACACGAACAGCAGCGCCATCAGGGGCAGCGCATGCAGCACCAGTCGTGCGCCCAGGCGCAGTGTGACGCGCAACGGCAGCGCCGCGTCGGCATGATTGGCTTCGACCAGCAGGCCGGTGATCAGCACGGTGCAGAACAGCAGGTGCGCCGCGGTCCACATCTCCTGCGAAAACAGGAAGTGGGTGACCAGGATGAAGTACATCAGCAGCACCATCACCATCACGTCGCGGCGCGAATTGAGCTCGGTCAGCTTGAGGCTGGCCATGATGCATAGCAGGGCCACCCCGGCGGTCTGGCCGGCGACGTTGCCGAAGCTGGCGTACACCCCCACGAAGGACCCCAGCGTCAGCCCGAAGCGCGCCCAGCGCGGCATCGGCCGCCATTGCCGGAACGTGCTCAGCAGCCGCCACAGGCCGACGGCCACCACCAGCAGGAGCTCCCACAGCGGCAGGCGCTGCAGGTGCGGTCCCAGCACCACGGCCAGTACCGCCAGCAGCCGCAGCAGCACTGCGCGTGGCAGGAAGGCGATCACGCCGCCGGCTCCAGCAGGGCGCGGTAGGCGGCCAGCGCGTCGGTCGCGAAGCAGGCGAAGACTACCTCCCGCAGTGCGGGGAGATCCTGCAGTCCGAAGCGCGTGGTGTGTACGGCGATGTCTGCGGCTTCCTGCAGCGGGTAGCCATAGATGCCGCAGCTGATCGCCGGCATGGCCAGACTGCGCACCGCGTGCACGCCTGCCAGTGCCAGCACGTTGCGGTAGCAGGCGGCCAGCAGCTCCGGTTCGCCGCGGTCGCCGCCGCGCCAGACCGGTCCCACCGTGTGGATGACCCAGCGCGCTTTCAGGCCATGGCCGGCGGTGATGCGGGCCTCGCCGGTCGGGCAGCGGACGCCCGGACGCGATTGCGGCAGGGCGCGGCACTCGGCCAGCAGGCCGGGACCGGCCGCGCGGTGGATGGCGCCGTCGACGCCACCGCCGCCGAGCAGCGTTTCGTTGGCGGCGTTGACGATGGCATCGACCGCGAGCGTGGTGATGTCGGTGCGCAGCGCGCGCAACACGGCCGTGGCGCTCATGCCGGCTCCTCGTAGAGCGCCAGCGCCTTCAGGCATTGGTACCGGTGCGTGTCGCCGCGGCCCGGCTGCTGGGCAAACCCGGGCAGGCGCAGCCCGTAGACGCGGCCCTCGGCCTCGGCATCGAGCACCCAGCGCGTCAACTGCGACAGGCGCCGCTCCGTGTCCCAGGCCGGGGGCAGGGCGGCCCAGTCCAGCCAGAACTCCTTCTCCAGTGTTTCGGAGAACTGCTTGACCTGAGGCGTCTGCAGTTTGGCCAGGCTTTTCCAGTGGATCGACCGCATGGCGTCGCCGCGCTGGTAGCTGCGCAGACCGGCGAACTCCTCCTGGCCGCTGCGTTGCCCGGCGCGCAGGCCGCTGCCGCCGGCGGTGGCTGGCGGCCTTTCGCCGCGCGGAGCGGGCTTGGGGTAGACCAGGCAGGCCATGTCCAGCTCGATCCAGGTCCAGGCGTGGAACAGCCCCAGCGGAAACTCGGTGAGCACGGAGAAACGCGGCGCCGGCAGCCAGCCGCGGCGCGCCGCGGGCAGACTCAGCACCAGGGGCGCGGATTGTTGCGGCGGCAGATCGGTGGCGCCGGCCGGGCTGTGGTCGGTCCAGCCCGCGCACAGGGCGTAGCGCGTCGCCCGCGCCGGGTTCTCCAGCTCCAGGGTGAAGCGCGCCACGTCGCCGGCGAAGGCGTCCTGGGCACGGCCGGCGCGCACTTCGATGTCGACCAGGTTGGCATGCGTGTGGTGCATTGCCACCAGTCCCAGGCCGGCCAGCAGGAAGGTGAGGGCGAAGGCCATGCTGTTGCTGTAGTTCATCGACCCCAGCAGCATCACGAACAGCAGCAGGCCGAAGCCGTAACCGTAGCGCGTGGGCAGGATATAGACGCGCCGCCGCGTCACCTGCACCGGACCCGGTACGCGCCTGAGGCGGGTGAAGATCCAGGCGTCGATGCGGCGGCGGACAGCCTTGAACGGCTGCGTCAGGATCAGGGCGAAGCGCTCGCCCGACTGCAGCAAACGCGTTCCCGCTTTCATCTCAGGGCCTCAAGGAATCGGCACCGAGGCCAGGATTTCTTCGGCGACCGGGATCGCGCTGTCGCGCTCCAGGGCGGTCAGGCGGTGGCCAGCCACCGCGGTGAACACCGCCTGCAGGTCTTCCGGGATCACGCCGCCGCGGCCCTCGATCAGGGCCCAGGACTGGGCGCAGCGGCGAAGGGCCAGGCCGGCGCGCGGCGACAGGCCCATGCGCAGCGCGGGATGGCTCCGCGTCGCCTTGATCAGCGCCATCAGGTAGTCGAGCAAGGCGGGCGAGGTACGTACCTCCAGCACCTGTTTCTGCAGCGCCAGCACCTGCTCCGGCTCGAGCACCACCGGCTGCTGCGCAAGCAGGTCGCGCCGCTCGGGTTCCATCAGCAGCGCGCGTTCCGCCTGCGGCGGCGGATAGCCCAGCGACAGCCGCATGAGGAAACGGTCGAGCTGCGATTCCGGTAGCGGGAAGGTGCCGACCTGCTCGCTCGGGTTCTGGGTGGCGACCACGAAGAACGGCTCCGGCAGGGCGCGGGTGGCGCCCTCGGACGTGACCTGGCGCTCCTCCATCGCTTCCAGCAGCGCGCTCTGTGTCTTGGGGCTGGCGCGGTTAACCTCGTCGGCCAGCACCACCTGGGCGAAGATCGGACCGGGATGGAAACGGAAGGCGCCCGTGGCGGGTTCGTAGATGGAGACGCCCAGGATGTCGGCCGGCAGCAGGTCGCTGGTGAACTGCACGCGCTGGAAATGCAGGCCGCAGATGCGGGCGAGGGCCAGCGCCAGGGTGGTCTTGCCGACACCGGGAATGTCCTCGATCAGCAGGTGGCCGCGCGCCAGCAGGCAGGCCAGCGCCAGCTTGAGCTGGCGCTCCTTGCCGAGGATGATCTGGGACAGCGCGCCGAGGGCACCGTGCAGCTGGTTGGACATGGAGCGGCTGGAATCGGGCATGGGCTGCATTTTGCGCCTATTTGGCCATCATCGTAGCGAGTACCTCGCCGAGGCACACCTCGCGTCCCGGGGCCAACGCAGTCTTCCAGGTGAGCGCATTGGGCGGACACAGCAGGATCACGGTGGAGCCCATGTGAAAGCGACCCAGTTCCTCGCCGCGCTGCAGCAGCAGCGGCTGCACCGGTTCGTAATGCGTGGGCGGGATATCGCGACGGTGCGGCGGCGTGAGGCGGCCGTTCCACACCGTTTCGATACCGCCGACGAGCAGGGCGCCGACCATCACCACCACCATCGGGCCGAACAGCGTGTCGAACACGGCGACCATGCGCTCGTTGCGGGCGAACAGCTGCGGTACGGCGCGGGCCGTGCGCGGGTTGACGCTGAACAGACGCCCCGGCACGTAGGCCCAGCCGCGCATGCGGCCGACACAGGGCATGTGGACGCGGTGGTAGTTGTGCGGTGCCAGGTAGATCGTGCAGTAGGAGCCGTACCAGAACGTCTTGGCCAGCTCCTCGTCGGCGATCAGGTCCGCCACGCTGTAACGATGGCCCTTGGCCTGGATCAGGGTGCCCTGGCGAATCGGACCGAGCTGGCTGATGGCGCCGTCGACCGGGCAGCTGAAGGCGTCTGCCGCGAGCGGCTGCGGCCGCGCGCCCGGATGCAGCGCGCGCGTGAAGAAGGCGTTGAAATGCTCGTAGCCGTCGATTCCGGGCTGCGCCGCGTCGGCCAGGTCCACCGGGTACTTGTGCATGAACCAACGGATCAGCGCCCGCTTGAATCGGCGGTTGCGGATCTCGGCGATACGGAACATCAGGGCCGACAGCAGCCGGGTCGGCAGCAGTGACTGCAGCAGCGCCGACAAGCGGTCGGCGAAACTCGCCTCGCTGCCCTCGGGCTGGCGCATCATTGCGGCGCGGGCCGCACGGCGAACTGCGCCGGCGTGACCTGCTTGCCGCAATGGAATTCGAGCGTGACATTGTCGCCCGGCTGCAGCGGGTGCCTCGGGTTCAGCAGCATCAGGTGCTTGCCGCCCTCCGCCAGCTCCACGCTGCCGTGCGCCGGCAGGTCCAGGCCGCGGAGCGGGCGCATCTGCATCATGCCGTTCTGCATGCTCATCTGGTGCAGTTCGACGCTGCCGAAGTCGGCGCCCTTCACCGCGTCGACGTGGAGCGGACGATCGCCGCCGTTGCTCAGCCGCGCGTAACCCGCCATCACGGTGGCGACGGGGGGCGCCTGCGGGATCCAGCCGTCCTCGACCTTCAGCCCTTCGCAGGCGGGCAGCGCCTGCGCTCCTGCATGGCACAGCAGCAGGATCGCCGCCGCAACGGCCGCTCGTGTTCTCACGCGGTTCTCTCCACAAGTTGCTTGAGGTCGCCCACCAGATCCTCGGTCTTGAACGGTGGCGTCAGGTAGCCGGCGACCTCGCCCTTCGGATCGATCAGGATCAGCGCCGAGGAATGATCCATCAGATAGCTCTGCGGCGTCTCCCCCGGCACCTTTTGATACACGAAACCGAGCTTGCTGCCCAGGGCGTCGAGCTGCTCGTTGCTGCCGGTGGCGGCGAGGAAGTCCGGATTGAAGTAGTGCGTGTACTGTGCCAGCGTCTCCGGGGTGTCGCGCTCGGGGTCGATGGACAGGAACACGACGCGCAGGCGCTTGCGATCGTCGCCCAGGCCGGCCGCCACCGCTTTGAGCAGCGCCAGCGTGGTCGGGCAGACGTCGGGGCAATGGGTGTAGCCGACGTAGACGACGTCCCAGTGGCCGAGCAGGTCGGCCTTGGTGAAGGGTTTGCCGTCGCTGCCGGTGAGCGCGAAATCGGGCACCGGGCGCGGCCGCTCCAGCAGCGTGCCGGAGCGGATCGGCCTGGCGTCGGTATGGAGCAGCACCATCCCCGCGGCGATGCCGAACAGTACCGCGAACGCGGCCAGCAGGCTCCAGGTCAGCACTCGGTTGGACACTGCGGGACGTCCTCCAGGACGTGGCGGGTTCACACAGGTAGGGGCAACATACTAGTAAAATACCGCAGACATCACATCCTGATTCCCAGCCCAATGTCAGCCGACGCAGCCCCGACCCAACCGCTCCATGCCTTGCGCACGGTGCGCGACCTGGTGCGTTGGGGCGCTTCCGAGTTCAACCGCGCCGGCCTGGTGTTCGGCCACGGTACGGACAACGCGCTGGACGAGGCGTTCCACCTGGTGCTGTGGTCGCTGAAGCTGCCGTTCGACCTGCCGGCGGTGTACCTGGAAGCGAACCTGACCGAGGCCGAGCGCATGGCGGCGATCGACCTGCTGCAGCAGCGCGTGCGCACGCGCAAGCCGGCGCCCTACCTGACCGGGGAGTCCTGGTTCGCCGGCCTGTCGTTCGAGGTGGACGAGCGGGTGCTGATCCCGCGCTCGCCCATCGCCGAGCTGATCCAGGCTCGCTTCTCGCCCTGGCTCAAGAACGAGCCGGAATCGATCCTTGACTTGTGTGCGGGCAGCGGCTGCATCGGTATCGCCTGTGCCTATGCCTTTCCGGATGCCGGCGTGGACTTGGCCGAGATCGACGCGGGGGCTTTGGAGCTGGCCGAACGTAACATTGCGCGCCATCGTCTGGGCGACCGCGTAGCGGCGGTGGCCGGCGACCTGTTCCAGCCGCTGGCGGGCCGTCGCTACGACCTGATCGTGGCCAACCCGCCTTATGTCCCTGCCGCCGAGTGGCAGGCGCTGGCGCCGGAATACCGGCATGAGCCGCGGCGCGCGCTGGAAGCGGGCGCCGACGGCATGGATGTGGTCGACCGCATCCTGCGTGAAGCCCCCGAGCACCTGGCCGAAGAAGGACTGCTGGTGTGCGAGATCGGCGGCTCCGGCGAGGAGTTCCTGGCGCGCTACCCGGACATCCCGGTGAGCTGGCCGGAATTCGAGAAGGGCGGCGACGGTGTGTTCGTGATCGAACGCGAAGAACTGTCAGCTTGGCTGGAAGCGTGTGGATCGGAATAGCAGTCCGCAAATGAACGCAAATAAACGCAAATTGGATACGCCGTATGGCGTTTATTTGCGTTTATTTGCGTTCATTTGCGGACTGTCTCAGTGTTCACCCACAAACCTACTCGTCTTCGACTAATTTGCTAATTGGCAACATGTCCGGAAACACCATCGGCAAGCTGTTCTGTGTTACCAGTTTCGGCGAAAGCCATGGGCCGGCCATCGGCTGCGTGGTCGATGGCTGCCCGCCCGGGCTCGCCCTGGCGGAGAGCGACATCCAGCCGGACCTCGACCGCCGCAAGCCGGGCACCTCGCGCCACGTCACCCAGCGCAAGGAGGCGGATGCGGTCAGGATCCTGTCGGGCGTGTACCAGGGTCACACCACCGGTACGCCGATCGCGCTGCTGATCGAGAACACCGACCAGCGCTCCTACGACTACGACAAGATCAAGGACGTGTTCCGGCCCAACCACGCCGACTACGCCTATATGCAGAAATACGGCCGGCGCGATCCGCGCGGGGGCGGGCGCTCCTCGGCGCGGGAGACGGCGGTGCGGGTGGCGGCCGCGGCCATCGCCAAGAAGTACCTGCGTGAGCGCCTGGGCGTGAACGTGCGCGGCTACTGCGCGCAGATCGGGCCGCACAAGCTGGAGCTGAAGAGCTGGGAAGCGGTGGAGCAGAACGCATTCTTCTGTCCGGATCCGCAACGGGTGGAAGAGCTGGAGGAGTTCCTCACCCAGCTCCGCCGCGACGGCGACTCGGTCGGCGCGCGCGTCAACGTGGTCGCCACCGGCGTGCCGCCCGGGCTGGGCGAGCCGGTGTACGACCGCCTTGACGCCGAGCTGGCGCATGCGCTCATGAGCATCAATGCGGTCAAGGGGGTCGAGATCGGCGACGGTTTCGCCGTGGTGGAGCAGCGCGGCAGCACCGGACGTGACGAGATGACGCCGCAGGGCTTTCTCGCCAACCATTCCGGCGGCACCGCCGGCGGCATTTCCACCGGCCAGGATATCGTCTGCTCGATCGCGCTCAAGCCCACCTCCAGCATCATCATCCCCGGCAGGACCATCGACGTGGCCGGCGAGGCCGCCGAAGTCCGCACCACCGGCCGCCACGACCCCTGCGTCGGCATTCGCGCCACTCCCATCGCCGAGGCGATGGTGGCGCTGGTGCTGATGGATCATTACCTGCGGCAGCGGGCGCAGAACGCGGACGTGAACGTGACCACACCCGATATCTCGGGGCACGCCCACCGCCTACCGTGAGCGTTCCAGTGCCTGCCCGCGCCTCCGCGGCGACGGTGGTGGCGGCCCTGCTCACGGTCTACTTCGTGTGGGGTTCGACCTATCTTGCCATCCGCTTCGCGCTGGAAGGCTATCCGCCGCTGTTCTTCCCGGCGCTGCGCTTCCTTGTCGCCGGTTGCGTGCTGTACCTGCTGCTGCGCCAGCGCGGCTATGCCGCGCCGACGCTGCGGCAGTGGCGCAACGCCGCGGCGATCGGCGTGCTCCTGCTCGACGTCGGCAACGGCGGGGTGGTGGTGGCGGAGCGCTGGGTCGGGTCGGCGCTGGCGGCGACTGCCGTCGCCACCGTGCCGCTGTGGGCGGCGGTCTGCGCCGGCATCTGGGGGCACTGGCCGGTGCGCATGCAGTGGCTCGGCATGTTGGTCGGCTTTGCCGGCATCGTGGTGCTCAACCTGGGCGGGGATTTCGGCGCCAACCCGCTGGCCGGCGTGCTGCTGACCGTATCGCCCATGGCCTGGGCCTTCGGCTCGGTGTGGAGCCGCCGGCTCGACCTGCCCAAGGGGCTGATGAGCAGCGCCGCGCAGATGCTCGCGGCCGGGGTGGTGTTCCTGCTGGCCAGCGCCCTCGGCGGGGAGCACTGGAGCCTGCTGCCCACCACCCGCGCCGCGGGAGCCCTGGTGTATCTGACGGTGTTCGGCAGCCTGCTCGCTTTCAGCGCCTACATGTTCCTGGTGCAGAACGTCACGCCGGCGCTGGCGACCAGCTATGCCTACGTCAACCCCGTGGTGGCGCTGCTGCTGGGGCTGAGCCTGGGCGGTGAGCACATCGACCGCAACGGCTACATCGCCATCGTGATGGTGTTGCTGGGCGTGGCGCTGATCGTGCTGTTCAACCGCCCGGCGCCGCGGCCGGCGCCGGCAACCGCCGGCGAGCTGGAAGCCTGAACGGCGTCAGGTCATTGGCCGGCCGTGGGCCGCGTCTCACGCCACCGCTGCCGCCGAGAACCCTTCGCGGGGAAAGTGCACGGTGACCTCGCCGGCGCGCTCGTCGGCACGCCGCAGAGCGAGTTCGTACACCGAGGCGTGGGCCAGCGTGCCCACCACCGGCTCGCAGCCATAGTCGGTTGCGTTCACCGCCACGCGCTGGCCGAGCTTGAGGCCTTCCGGCTCCAGCAGCGGGCCCTCGAACGGCTGCTCGTCCTGGGCCTGGCGCGCCACGTCCAGCGCAGCTGCGCCGCTCATCGGGGAGGAATGGCCATGGCCGAGCTGCTGCATGCGCTGGGCCCAGGCGAGCAGGTTGCGGAAAGGCTCGAACAAGGGCGCCGTGCCGGGGTTGCGCAGCACGAACCAGGCACAGTGGTAGCACACGAAGTCCGCCAGCGTGGGTTCCGCCCCCAGCAGATAAGGGCCGTCGCCGAGCTGCACGTCGACGGCGTTGAACAGCGGCACGAAGTTGAGGCGCGAGTACTCGGCGTTCGGCCGCCGCGCCGTCCCACCAGCGAACAGAGCCTCGCGGTCCTGGCGGAATTGCTGCATCGCATCCGGTCCCAACTGCTCCACCAGGTACTTGAGCCCGGCCGGCTGGAATACCACCGGGACGGTGGCGAAGAACAGGGTCTGCTCCAGCGAGGCGTATGCCAGGCAGCTCAAGCGCTGCCGCGGCGGCACCACCGGCGGCGCGGGCTGCAGCCGGTCCAGGACGCGCACGATCAGGCGCGTGTCGCAGTAGATGTCCCGCCCAACCTGTAGTACCGGGGCGCGGCGGTAGCCCCCGGTCAGCGCCACCAGATCCGGTTTCGGCGCGACGGCGGGAGTGGTCACCGACCGCCAGGCCATCCGTTTGTAACCGAAGATCGCGCGGATCTTCTCGGAGTATGGCGATGTGTCGTAATGATGCAGGATCGGTTCGCTCATGGCTTTTCCCGTAGTGTTAGGCTTCGCACCGGAACGCCGCGGTCGGCGGCATGCAGTATGGAGCAGATTCCGGTCGAGGTGGACGGTGTCGCCGCAGCGCTACCGTAGCGGGGTGCAACAAGGAGGTTCGAGGGAACGATGAGCGACGCAGTGGCCAGGCAGAATTTGCAGACTTACCGCGTGGTGCTCGCGTTCTTCCTGACGCCGATGCTGCCGGGCTTCTACGCCACTATCTTCTTCGCCCAGCCCTGGGCGTTTCCGATCGGCGCGCTGGTGAGCTACCCGGCCATGCTGTTGTGCGGCGTGCCGCTGTTCCTGCTGGCGCGCCATCGCAACTGGCTGGCCTGGTGGCAGATGGCGCTGTGCGGGATGGTGTGCGCGGTGCCGGTGGCGTTGCTGTACCGCCACTTCGGCACGCCGCCGCACCTCGACGAGGCCTTCGACTGGATCAACGCCGTGGAGCTGGGGTGCTGGGGCGGCTTCGCCGGCGTGTCGTTCTGGCTGCTTGCGGTGTCCGGCACCACGCCGGTGAAGCCGCACATGCTGCTCGGGCTCGGCATCTAGAACCGGCGCCCGTCAGCGCTCCAGCACCTGCAGCAGGGCCCGCGCCGAGACCGACAGGGTGCGGCGCTCATGCCACACCACACCCAGTTCGCGCTGCAGTTCCAGCCCGGGGATGGCCACCGCGCAGATGGTGTCGTCCAGCATCGAGCGCGGCAGCACGCTCCAGCCCAGGCCGATGGCGACCAGCATCTTCAGGGTTTCGAGGTAGTTGGTGGCCAGGCGGATGCGCGGCTGCACGCCGTGCGCCTGCAGCGCCTGGGTGACGATGCGGTGGGTGTAGGTGTGTTCGTCCGGCAGCACCGCCGGGTGCGAGGCGAGATCCGGCAGCTGAGGGCGCTTGAGCCGGGTCAATGGATGCCTGGGGGCCACCACCACGTCCAGCGGGTCGGGCCACACCACCCGTGTCTGCAGGTTGGCCAGCGGCTGCACCGGGAGGGTGACGATGCCGAGTTCGAGCTTGCCGTGGACCACCGCCTCGCAGGCGTCCTCGGAGTCCATGAAGTGGATGTCGAGGTCGACTTCCGGATACTCGCCGGTGAAAGCGCGCAGCACCGGCGGCAGGCGGTGCAGCCCGATGTGGTGGCTGGTGCCGATGGACAGGCGTCCGCCGACCTTGCCGGACAGGTACGACAGGGCGCGGCGGCCGTCCTCCATGTCCTGCAGCACCCGCCGCGCGAACGGCAGCAGGGTGCGGCCGGCATCGGTCAGCGCGACTTGGCGGCCGACCCGGTCGAACAGCGAGGTGCCGAGCGATTCCTCCAGGGTGGCGATGCGCTTGCTGATCGCCGGCTGCGACAGGTGCAGGCGCTCCGCCGCCTTGGAAAAGGAACGGCTCTCCGCCACCTCGATGAAGGCGGTCAGGCTCTGGGTGTCCATGACATCAGAATCAACTTTAGGAATCTATTATATAAATACGATTCATTGGAGTTATAGATAGGGTGGGCCTAATATTGCGCCTGGTCAACAGCATGCACGCGGAGGCAGCGCCATGGCCGGCCGGTCCAGCGGTAGAACCCCAGGCGGTAGAACGTTGTACGACAAGTTGTGGGACGCCCACGTGGTCGCCGATATGGGCGAAGGGGCGGCGCTGCTCTACATCGACCGCCACCTGGTCCACGAGGTGACCAGCCCGCAGGCCTTCGACGGCCTGCGCCTGAATGGCCGCAAGCCCTGGCGCCTGGCCGCCAACCTGGCGGTGGCCGACCATAACGTCCCCACCACGAGAAGAGATTCCGGCATCGCCGATCCGACATCGCGCGCGCAGGTCGATGCGTTGGATAGCAATTGCGCGGAATTCGGTATTACCGAATTCCGCATGTCCGACCCGCGCCAGGGCATCGTGCATGTGATCGGGCCGGAGCAGGGCGCCACCCTGCCGGGCATGACGGTGGTGTGCGGCGATTCCCACACCTCCACCCATGGCGCTTTCGGCGCGCTGGCCTTCGGCATCGGCACCAGCGAGGTCGAGCACGCGCTCGCCACCCAGACCCTGGTGCAGAAGAAGGCGCGCAACATGCGCGTGACGGTGCGCGGCGCGGTGGGGCCGGGCATCACCGCCAAGGACATCGTGCTGGCGGTGATCGGCCGCATCGGTACCGCCGGCGGCACCGGTTGCGCCATCGAGTTCGCCGGCGAGGCGATCGCCGCGCTGTCGATGGAAGGGCGCATGACGGTGTGCAACATGGCGATCGAAGCCGGCGCCCGCGCCGGCCTGATCGCGGTCGACGCGACCACCGTCGACTACGTCAAGGGTCGGCCGTTCGCGCCGTCCGGCGCTGACTGGGAGCGCGCGGTCGCCGCCTGGAACGAGCTGCACAGCGATGCGGACGCCCGCTTTGACCGCGAGGTGGAGGTCGACGCGGCTTCGATCAAGCCGCAGGTTACCTGGGGCACCTCGCCGGAGATGGTGGCGCCGGTGGACGGCCGCGTGCCCGATCCCGCGGCGGAAGCCGATGCGGTGAAGCGGCAGGGCCTGGAGCGCGCGCTCACCTACATGGGCCTGCGGCCGAACATGCCGATCGACGAGATCGCCATCGACAAGGTATTCATCGGCTCCTGCACCAATTCCCGCATCGAGGACCTGCGCGCGGCCGCCGGGGTGGTGGCCGGCAAGCGCATCGCCGCCAACGTCAAGCTGGCCATGGTGGTGCCGGGTTCCGGCCTGGTGAAGCGCCAAGCCGAGCAGGAGGGCCTCGACCGCGTGTTCCGCGCCGCCGGTTTCGAATGGCGCGAGCCCGGCTGCTCCATGTGCCTGGGCATGAACGCCGACCGGCTGTCGCCGGGCGAGCGCTGCGCCTCCACCTCCAACCGCAATTTCGAAGGCCGCCAGGGGCAGGGCGGGCGCACCCACCTGGTCAGCCCTGCGATGGCGGCCGCCGCCGCCATCGCCGGCCGTTTCGTCGACGTGCGGTCGGTCTGACGCCGTCGCCTAACCGGAGGATTTCCCATGCAGCCCTTTACCGTGGTCACCGGCCTGGTCGCGGCGTTGGACCGCGCCAACGTCGACACCGACGCCATCATTCCCAAGCAGTACCTCAAGTCGATCAAGCGCACCGGCTTTGGCCCGTTCCTGTTCGACGACTGGCGCTACCTGGATCCGGGCGATCTCGACATCGATCCGGCGACGCGCCGTGCCAACCCCGATTTCGTGCTGAACCAGCCGCGCTACCGCGGCGCCTCCATCCTGCTGGCGCGTGAGAACTTCGGCTGCGGCTCCTCGCGCGAGCACGCGGTGTGGGCGCTGGCCGACTACGGCTTCCGCGCCGTGATCGCGCCCGGCTTCGCCGACATCTTCTTCAACAACAGCTTCAAGAACGGCTTCCTGCCCATCGTGCTGGCGCCGGACGAGGTCGATGCGCTGTTCCGGGAGGCCGGCGCCGCGGACTATCGCCTGACGCTGGACCTGCCGGCGCAGACGGTGACCACGCCGTCCGGGCGGGTGCTGCGCTTCGACATCGACCCGTTTCGCAAGGACTGCCTGGTGCGCGGCCTGGACGAGATCGGGCTGACCCTGCAGCAGGCCGACGCCATCCGCGCCTACGAGGCCCGGCGCAGGGCGGAAGCGCCCTGGCTGTTCGCGTGAGCACCCACGCAGCGGGGCAGGTGTGGGACCCGCGCGCCTACGCCAGCAACGGTCGCTTCGTATCCGAACTGGGCGCGCCGCTGCTGGACTGGCTGGCGCCGCGTGCGGGCGAGCGGGTGCTGGACCTGGGCTGCGGCGACGGCGATCTGGCCGGACGCATCGCCGCCGCCGGCTGTGCCGTGGTCGGCGCCGACGCCAGCCCCGAGTTCGTGGCCGCGGCCAGGGCACGGGGCCTGGATGCGCGCCTCGTCGACGGTCACGCATTGCCGTTCCACGGCGAGTTCGATGCGGTCTTCTCCAATGCCGCTCTGCACTGGATGAAGCGCGACCCGGACGCGGTGCTGGCTGGTGTGGCGCGGGCGCTGCGGCCCGGTGGGCGCTTCGTCGCCGAGATGGGGGCGGCCGGCAACGTCGCTTCGATCCGCGCCGCGGTTTATGATGCGCTCACCCGGCGCGGGCTCGACGCGGTGGGTGCCGATCGCTGGTATTTCCCCACCGCGGCCGAGTACCGGTCGCGGCTGGAAGGCGCCGGCTTCGCCGTGGCGCGCATCGAGAGCTTCCCGCGGCCGACCCCGTTGCCCGGCGACGTGTCGGGCTGGCTGCGCACATTCGCGCAGGCTTTCCTGGAGGTGGTGCCGGAAAGCGATCGCCAGGCGGTGCTGGACGAGGTGCAGGAGGCGTTGCGCCCCCGACTCGGCAGTGCCGGCCTGTGGACCGCCGACTACGTGCGCCTGCGCTTCATCGCCATCAAAAAGGACTCCATGTGACCGCAAAAATCCTCATCCTGCCCGGTGACGGCATCGGGCCGGAGATCACCGCGCAATCCGAGAAGGTGCTCGAGGTTCTCCGTTCCAACTACCGCTTCGACGTCGAATGGAGCCACGGCCTGATCGGTGGCGCCGCCCACGACGCCACCGGCGAACCGCTGCCGGCGGCGACGCTGGAGGCGGCGCGCAAGGCCCACGCCGTGCTGCTGTCCGCGGTGGGCGGGCCCCGGTACGACCTGCTGCCGCGCGAACAGCGACCGGAGCGCGGCCTGCTGGCGATCCGCGCCGGCATGGGCCTGTACGCCAACCTGCGCCCGGCGATCCTGTATCCCGAGCTGGCGGCGGCGTCCTCGCTCAAGCCCGAGCTGGTGGCCGATCTCGACCTGCTGATCGTGCGCGAGCTGACCGGCGGCATCTACTTCGGCAAGCCGCGCGGCATCGAACTGCGCGACGGCGAGCGGGTCGGCGTCAACACCGAGGTCTACGCCGAGCACGAGATCGAGCGCATCGCGCGCATCGCGTTTGAAGCGGCGCAGTTGCGCGGCAAGCGCCTGTGCTCGGTGGACAAGGCCAACGTGCTGGAGTCGTCCGAGCTGTGGCGGGAGACGGTGATCCGCGTCGGCCGCGACTTCCCCGACGTGCAGCTCACCCATCAGTACGTCGACAACGCGGCGATGCAGCTGGTGCGCGCGCCCAAGCAGTTCGATGTGATGGTCACCTCCAACCTGTTCGGCGACATCCTCTCCGACGTCGCCGCCCAGCTCACCGGCTCGATCGGCATGCTGCCCTCGGCCTCGCTCAACCAGCGCGGCCAGGGCCTATACGAGCCGATCCACGGCAGCGCCCCCGACATCGCCGGCAAGGGGGTGGCCAACCCGCTGGCGATGATCCTGTCGCTGGCGATGCTGCTGCGCTACAGCCTCAAGCGCGGCGATCTGGCGGACAAGGTGCAGAAAGCGGTGCGGCACGTGCTGGCCGACGGCCTGCGCACCGCCGACATCGCGCGCTCCGGCGAGAAGGTGGTCGGCACCGAGGAGATGGGTGCGGCGGTGGTGGCCAGGCTGTAGTGCAAGACAACCCCTTTAAGCGGTGAACGGATAGGATCATGAGCAAGAAGTACGATGTGGCGGTGGTCGGCGCGACGGGCGCTGTGGGCGAAGAGATGCTGAAGACGCTGCTGCAGCGGCGCTTTCCCTTCGGCAAGGTGTACGCGGTGGCGTCCGCGCGCTCCGCCGGCGAGCTGGTCGATTTCGGCGACGACGAGCTGGAAGTGCACGATCTGGCGGAGTTCGATTTCTCCAAGACCCCCATCGGCCTGTTTTCGCCGGGTGCCGAGGTGTCCAAGGTGTACGCGCCCAAGGCGGCGGCGGCGGGCTGCGTGGTGATCGACAACACCAGCCAGTTCCGCTACGACGCGGACAACCCGCTGGTGGTGCCGGAGGTGAATCCGCAGGCCATTGCCCAGTACCGCAACCGCGGCATCATCGCCAACCCGAACTGCTCCACCATCCAGATGCTGGTGGCGCTCAAGCCGATCCATGACGCCGCGGGCATCGAACGCATCAACGTCGCCACCTACCAGTCGGTGTCCGGCACCGGCAAGCCGGCAATCGAGGAGCTGGCGCGGCAGTCGGCGCAGGCTCTCAACGGCATGGAGATCGAGCGCAAGGTCTACCCCAAGCAGATCGCCTTCAATTGCCTGCCGCACATCGACGTCTTCCTCGACAACGGTTACACCAAGGAAGAGATGAAGATGGTGTGGGAGACGCGCAAGATCATGGGCGACGATTCGATCCAGGTGAACGCCACCGCGGTGCGCGTGCCGGTGTTCTACGGCCACTCCGAGGCGGTGCACATCGAGACCCGCCGCAAGATCAGCGCCGACGAGGCGCGCGCGCTGCTGGCCAAGGCGCCGGGGGTGGTGGTGCTCGACGAGCGCCGCGACGGCGGCTATCCCACCGCGGTGACCGAGGCGGCGCACCGGGATGGAGTATTCGTCGGCCGCATCCGCGAGGACATCTCCCATCCGCGCGGACTGGACCTGTGGGTGGTGTCCGACAACATCCGCAAGGGCGCCGCCCTCAACAGCATCCAGATCGCCGAATTGCTGATCCGGGACTATCTCCAGGGTCCCTAAGCCTGCACCTCCCGTCACCGGTATACGCCCGATCGTCCGCCGGGATGCGGGCCGGGGTGGAACCTGACGGCACGGCTCTTGGTTCGGGAGGATTTCTAGGGTATAAAAGAGCTTAGGCGTACAATTTAATGCTGAATACGCACTCGGCTTGGGGCGTGTGGAGGACGGCAACAGCCTTAGGGAGAAGATATGTTGCGAATTTTAGCCCGGCTAATTGGGGTGCTTGCTGCGCTTTGCGCGGCCGGGGCGTTTGCGCTCGGCCTTGGCGACATCAACGTCAAATCCAAGCTGAATCAACGGTTTTACGCCACCATCCCGGTGCTCGGCGCGGCGCCGACACAGCTCGACGGCTTGACCGTAAGGCTGGGCAGCATCGAGCAGTTCAATCGCGCCGGGATCGAACGCGCCGATTACCTGACCACGCTGAAGTTCGAGGTCGAGGCGGTGCCAGGTGGCGGGCGAGTAGTGATCACCAGTGATGCGCTCGCGCACGAGCCGTTCCTGAATTTCATCGTCGAAGCCAGCTCGCCGGACGGCAAGTTGCTGCGCGAATATACCGTCCTGCTCGACCCTGCGGCGCTGCCGGCAGTTGCCGGGCCCGCGCCGGCGCCGGTGGCTGCACCTGCGGCCGCAGCCGCACCCGCAGCGGCGGC
>JARLJS010000094.1 GCA_031291075.1 Nevskia sp.
ATCCATCCGCACTTACATCGATAGGCACAACGCCGATCCCAAGCCCTTCGTCTGGCACAAGAGTGCCGATACGATCCTCGCTAAAGTCGCTCGTGCCGCGGCTACACTTACTTGAAGTTACTTTTGAGACAGGACACTAGCTCACCCACACCGTCCATTGCGACACCTGCCTCCAGGACGGTCCCTCAACCTTCTCGAAAAACAGCAAGCTCCCCGAGACGGGCGATTCCAGGCAGAGTACTGCCCGGTCTCGCGAGGCATTGAACCCCACCCGCGAGACGCGCAGTATCGGCCTGGACGAGGGGATCCTGAAAGGAAAGCGGTTTCCGTTCTCGTGAAAATATCGGGCGTCCTTCCATGCGACGACGTTGGCGAGCTGCGCGAGCTTTTCAAGCGGACGGGGCAATGCGTCCGACGCATTCGCGTTGCGGAACGACTGAAAAAGACTCAGTTCCACAGGCAGGTCGTAGCGGTTGACGTGACACGTGGACACGTCGCCCATGAAGGCGGCCTCTTTCCATTCCGGCAACGGCGCAGAGGTTTGGAGCAGCGCTACGTAGACGCCCATTTCGTCATCATGGTAGCTGCGATAAAGCGTGACGCTTGAGGCGAATGCCAGAGCGATCAACAACACTGCGCCGACGATAGGACGGACTCGAGTCATGCACTCACCTTGCTCAAAGGAGCGAGGAGCCGCCCTCCGTATCCTGCTCCACGTTCTTGCGGATGTGACGCAGCATCGCCGCGGGCACTGGGCCTTTGTCCGCTTCGTACCTGGGCGTCACCGAATCACGCAAGGCAGCCAGTGCACACCGGATGACCTGGGTTTCATTGGAGAACCCCAGGCGCTCGCGCAAGGACTTGACGGTTTGGCGTGTCACGGCAAATGCCGCCTGGCTGGTACCGGAATTGAGCAGCAGGGATTGCTTGCGAGTAGGGGTTGCCATCGGCGGCACCTGCTGATCTACAACTGTTATATATGCTACTGCGCGTACGCGCCGTCCACAATCCGAGTTTCCACTTTGCGCCGTGGGTTGGCATCCGCCAAGGACTCCGCTAAGGTTTTGCCCCTTCGGTTACCTCTCTCCTAATCCCCCCGCATGTCCGATCCCAACCAGTCCATCGCCCAGACCATTGCCGAGGAAATCGGCGCGCAGAGCCGCCAGGTGCTGGCGGCCGTAGCCTTGCTCGACGAGGGCGCCACCGTGCCCTTCGTCGCACGCTACCGCAAGGAGGTCACCGGCGGGCTGGACGACACGCAGTTGCGCACGCTGGAGACGCGGCTGGCCTACCTGCGCGAGCTGGAGGACCGGCGCGCCAGCGTGCTCGATTCCATCCGCACCCAGGGCAAGCTCAGCGACGAGCTGGAGGTGAAGCTGCGCGCTGCCGTCACCAAGGCCGAGCTGGAAGACCTCTACCTGCCGTTCAAGCCCAAGCGGCGCACCCGCGCCGAGATCGCGCGCGAGAAAGGCCTGGGACCGCTGGCGGAGGCGCTGCTGCAGGAGCGCTCGCTGGTGCCGGCGGAGGCCGCCGCCGCTTACCTCACGGCCGAGGTGGCGGACGTGAAAGCAGCGCTGGAAGGCGCGCGCGACATCCTGATGGAGCGCTTCGCCGAAAACGCCGAGCTGCTCGGCAGGTTGCGCGGCCACCTGCGCCAGCATGCCATGCTGCGCTCCAAGGTGGTCGAGGGCAAGGAGGCCGAGGGCGCCAAGTTTTCCGACTACTTCGACTGCCGCGAGCGCTGGGCCGCCGTCCCCGGCCACCGCGCGCTGGCCATGCTGCGCGGGCGCAACGAGGACATCCTCATGCTGGAGATCGAGGTCGACGCCGACGATCCGGCGCCGGTCAAGCCGGCCGAGCGCATGGTGGCGGAGGCGCACGCCATCCCGCTCAAGAACGGCGGCGCCGCGGACGCCTGGCTGCTGGAGGTGGCGCGCTGGACCTGGCGGGTCAAGCTCTCGATGAGCCTGTCGATCGACCTGATGGTGGAGCTGAAGCAGCGCGCCGACGACGAGGCGATCCAGGTGTTCGCCCGCAACCTGAAGGATCTGCTGCTGGCGGCGCCGGCCGGTTCGCGCTCGACCATGGGCCTGGACCCCGGCATCCGCACCGGCGTCAAGGTGGCGGTGGTGGACGGCACCGGCCGCTTGCTGGAGACAACCACGGTCTATCCGTTCGCGCCGCGCAACGACGTGCGGGGCGCCCAGGCTGAGCTGGCGAAGCTGGTCCGCCAGCACCGGGTGGAGCTGATCGCCATCGGCAACGGCACCGGCAGCCGCGAGACCGACCAGCTGGTGGCCGAGCTGCTCGCCGCCCTGCCCGACCCCAAGCCGACCCGTGTCACGGTGAGCGAGGCCGGTGCCTCGGTCTATTCCGCCTCGGAGACCGCCGCCGCCGAGTTCCCGCAGCTCGACGTCTCGCTGCGCGGCGCAGTGTCCATCGCGCGGCGCCTGCAGGACCCGCTGGCGGAGCTGGTGAAGATCGAGCCCAAGTCCATCGGCGTGGGCCAGTACCAGCACGACGTGGACGGCTTCCGCCTGGCCCGCTCGCTCGACGCGGTGGTGGAGGACGCGGTGAACGCGGTCGGCGTGAACCTCAATACCGCCTCGTCCTCGCTGCTCGGCCGCGTGTCCGGCCTGGGCCCCTCACTGGCCGAGGCGATCGTCCATCACCGCGACCAGGCCGGAGCCTTCCAGTCGCGGCGCGAACTGCTCAAGGTGCCGCGGCTGGGCCCGAAGACCTTCGAACAGTGCGCCGGCTTCCTGCGCATCCCCGACGGCGCCGAGCCGCTCGACGCCTCCGCCGTCCACCCGGAGGCCTACGACCTCGCCGCGAAGATCGTGGCCGCCTGCGGCCGCGACGTGCGCAGCCTGATGCGCGACGGCGCCGCCCTCAAGGCGCTCGACCCGCGCGTGTTCGTGGACGAGCGCTTCGGCCTGCCCACGGTCAAGGACATCCTGGCCGAGCTGGAAAAGCCCGGCCGCGACCCGCGCCCCGAATTCCGCACCGCCACCTTCGCCGAGGGCGTGCACGAGATCGCCGACCTCAAGCCCGGCATGGTGCTGGAAGGCACCGTCACCAACGTGGCCGCGTTCGGCGCCTTCGTCGACATCGGCGTGCACCAGGACGGCCTGGTCCATGTCTCCCGCCTCGCCGACCGCTTCGTCAAGAACCCGCACGACGTGGTCAAGGCCGGCGACGTGGTCAAGGTGCGCGTGATCGAGGTGGACGCCAAGCGCAAACGCATCGCGCTGTCGATGCGCAAGCACGACGAAGCCGGCGCGCCCGCGGCGCGCGCGGATACCAAGGCGGCCTCCGCCGGCAAGCCGAACAAGCCGAACAAGCCGAAGGCGCCGAAGGACAAGCCGGCCCAGATGGGCTCGCTGGGCGCCGCGCTGGCGGAGGTCCTGCAGCGCAAGTGACGTCGTCACCCCGGCGAAAGCCGGGGTCCAGGGCCGACAGCGCCGTGCTGAACCGAGCAGCTGCACAGCGACTTGCCGACGACGACGATCGCCACCGCCGCCAGCGCCGGCAGCAGCAAGCAGAAGCTTTCCTTAGGTTCGCGAGTGCGCAACTGTCAGCGGCTCGCCACAAATCACGCGGGCACCAGCTGGCCTGCAAGGCTAAGCAAGTTGGCCTCACCCGCCCTCACGAAGCGCGCGTCGGATACCAATACTGGCGCCGACGCTCTCAGGGGCGTCAATTCCAACTATCCAAGGATGAGGAGATACTGATGAACAGGGATCGTTTGCCCAGGCTTCTGGGCGCCTGCTTTGCGCTGTCCGCGCTTGCCGTCTGCGCCGCTCACGCCGCCGTGCCGCAGCCCACTTTCGCGTCGCAGGCGGACTACAACGTCGGCACGTTCGCCGGGCCGTTCTCGGACGAGAACCTGATGGTCGCCGGCGACTTCCGCAACACCGGTCGCCCCGACCTGATGGTGGTCAACTACTACGTGCCCGGCGTCACCTTGATGCTCAACAACGGCGACGGCACCTTCCAGAGCCCGGGCAAGCAGATCGCCAGCGGCCTGCCGGTGATCGGCACGCTGGCCGTGGGCGACTTCAACGGCGACGGCAACCTGGACTTCATCGCCGACAGCTTCAGCACCATGTACGTGATGCTGGGCGACGGCAAGGGCAACTTCACGCTGAAGGCCAGCTACCCGATCTTCCAGGCCGCCCAGACCGACATCGCCGTGCACGACTTCAACAACGACGGCATCCTCGACGTGGTCGTCGATACGCCCACCGGCGTGCAGGCCATGCTCGGCAAGGGCGACGGCACCTTCACCACCGGACCGTTCACCTCCATGCTGTTCCCGCAAGGCGACACCTTCACCCTCGCCTCGGTGGCGGTGGCCAACTGCAACAACGACGGCATCGCCGACCTCTACGTCTCCATCGTCGACACCGACACGGTGTGGGCGCTGAAGGGCAACGGCGACGGCAGCTTCACCCCGGTCGGTTCCGGCTCCACCAGCATTGTCCCGGGCTCGGTCTACGCAGGCAGGTTCCGCCAGGGCGCGCCCACCCCCGACGCCGGGGCGGTGCTCGCGGGCACGACTCCCTCGCTCAGCATGAGCTACCTGAAGTCGGACGGTCAGTGCGGCTTCCTGCCGACGGTCGCCTTCAACGCGGGCTTCGGCATCGACAGCGCCTCCGTCGGCGACTTCAACCGCGACGGTAATCTCGACGACGTCTCCAGTGCCACCGCGCAGAGCACCGAGGTGCTGCTGCTGGGCGACGGCACCGGCAACTTCGTCGGCGGCCCGGACCTCTCCGTCGCGCCGGGCGTGATCTTCCCGCAGACCCCGGTGGTCGCCGACTTCAACGGCGACGGCAAGCCGGACATCGCCACCATCAACGTCAACCTGGTCGGTCTCACCACGATCGCGGTGATGCTGAACACGACGCACTAAGCGGCATCGGGGGCAAGCGGGCGGCGGAGGGCTCTCCTCCGCCGCCCGCATTCGTGTGCGGCGTCCTTCGCGGGTCGCGCAGCCGCAAGCTTGCGCCGCATCCCCGCCGTTGCCCACGATATCCGCGCGTCGATCCGCAACCGGGAGAAAGAAAAGGATGGCAAAGGTGGTCGCCCGCGCCTGCCGCACCCTGTGGCTGGCCGCCCTGCCGGGCCTTGCCGCGAACGCGCTGGCCGATCCGGCCGCGGCGCGGCAGCTGGCCCAGGTCACGGTGATCGGCGTCACGCCACTACCCGGCAGCGGCGTCGAGCTCGACAAGGTGCCCGGCAACGTGCAGACAATGTCGGCGCAGGACCTCGACCGCGGCGGCGCGGCGGGTCTGCCGGACGCGGCCGCCGCACGCATGAGCAGCGTCAACCTCAACGACGAAGGCGGCAGCCCGTACCAGCCGGACTTGGTCTATCGCGGCTTCGAAGCCTCGCCCGTCTCCGGCATCGCCCAGGGCTTGGCGGTCTACCAGGACGGCGTGCGCATCAACGAAGCCTTCGGCGACACGGTCAACTGGGACCTGGTGCCGCAGTTCGCGGTCGACCGGCTCACCGTGCAGAGCAACAACCCGGTATTCGGGCTCAACGCCCTCGGCGGCGCGGTGACGCTCGGCATGAAGACCGGCTTCAACACACGCGGCGGTGACGCCCAGGTATCGGGCGGCTCTTTCGGCAGCATCAACGGCTATGCTGGATACGGCGCGCGGCTGGGGAGCTTCGGCGTCTACACCGCCGCCGGCGCCCTGCACGACGACGGCTTCCGCGACCATTCGCCCAGCGCGCTGCGCCAGGCCTACACCGACCTCGGCTACGAGGACGAGCGGCTCACGCTGCATCTCGCGGTGACCGCGGCCGGCAACGACATCGGCGCAACCGGCCCGACCCCGGTGCAGATGCTGCGGCAGGACCCGCGGTCGGTGTTCACCCACCCGCAGACGACGCACAACGCCGTGCAGCTGGTCGATCTCTCCGGCAACTATCAGCCGGCGGACCGGCAATCGCTGAGCGCCGACGTTTACCTGCGCCGCTTCCGCCAGCGCCTGCTCGACGGCAACACCACCGACGTGCTGCCCTGCGCCAACAACACAGCGTATTTCTGCCTGGAAGGCGCCGGCGACTACCCGGGCGACGCACTCTACGATTCGTCCGGCAACCAGGTGCCCACCGCGGTGCTCCCGGCCGGCGCCACTCCCGGCGAGATCGACCGCACCGACACCGCCACCGTCGGCAGCGGCGGCTCGCTGCAATGGAGCTTGCTGAAGCCGCTGCTCGGGCGCGGCAACAGCCTCGTGCTCGGCGCCTCGTTCGACCACGGCGGCACTGCCTACCAGGCGCGTGGCGAGCTCGGCAGCCTGCAACCGGACCTGGGCGTGGCAGGCGCGGGCATCGTCATCGACCAGTCCTACAGCGCCACCGCCCAGCCGCCGCTGGAGCAGCCGGTGTCGGTGCGGGCAGACAACGACGCCTACGGTGCCTACTTCACCGACACGCTCGACCTGACGCCCGCGTTCGCCTGGACCCTCGGTGGCCGCTACAACCGCGCCAGCATCGACTTGCAGGACCACATCGGCAGCAGACTCGACGCCACTCACGCCTACCACCGCTTCAACCCCGGCACCGGCCTGAGCTACAGGTTCGCCGAAACCGTCACCGCCTACGCCGGCTATTCCGAGGCCAGCCGCACCCCGACCGCCGCCGAGCTGAGCTGCGCCAACCCGGCTTCGCCCTGCCTGCTGGATGCCTTCCTGGTGTCTGACCCGGACCTGAAGCAGGTGGCGTCCCGCACCTGGGAGGCGGGGCTGCGCGGACACTTCGGCGCCGGCCTGCCCGGCCGTTTCGGCTGGAACCTCGGCCTGTACCGGACCGACAACCGCGACGACATCATCCTGCTCGCCACCGCGGTCAACGGCTTCGGCTATTTCAGCAACGCCGGCACCACGCGCCGCCAGGGCCTTGAGAGCGGCCTGTCCTACCGCTCGGCGCACTGGCAGCTCAACGCTGGCTACAGCCGGCTCGACGCGACCTTCCGCGAGCGGCTGACCCTCGCCTCCAACAGCCCGGCAGCCGACGCGCAGGGCAACATCGTGGTGCAATCCGGCGACCGCATCCCGCTCACGCCGCGCAACCGCGCCACCTTCCAGGCCGAGTACTCCGCCAGCGCCGCATGGAAGCTCGACACCGACCTGCGCTATGTCGGCGGCCAGTACCTGGCCGGCGACGCCTCCAACCAGGAGCCGAAGCTGCCGGCCTGCACCGTGGTGGACCTGCGCGGCTCGTACGAGCCGCGTCCCTGGCTGCGGCTGTTTGCCGGGATCGACAACGTATTCGACCGCACCTATTACACCTACGGCAGCTTCACCCGGCTCGACAACCTGCCGCCCAATTTCAAGCTGACCGACCCGCGCTCCTACAGCCCCTCCCCGGGGCGCAGCTTCTTCGGCGGAGTGCGCCTGCGTTTCTGAGCAGGCCGGGACCCCCGTCCGGGGGACGACAGCCGGCCCCGCCGTCGGCTAATCTGACGCGGCGCACACTCCTTCCCGTGCGCGGGGACACCCATGGAATTCCATCTGTCGAAGGGCGGCGAGCATGCCGGCCCGTTCAGCCTCGACGGCGTGCGCGAAAAGCTGCAGCGGGGCGAATTCTCGCTCGACGATTGGGTCTGGTGGCAGGGCCGGCAGGAGTGGTCGCGGCTGGGCCAGCACGAGATCTTCACCTCGGCACAACCCGGCAACCAAGCCATGCCGGCGCAACCGCAGGGAGCGGTGGAATCGCTGCGCGAGCTATACGCAGCCTTCGTTGGCCCGGACAGCGCCCACTACTACGTGCCGCTGTTCGACCGTTTCGACCAGGGCGGCAGCCGCGCCTCGTGGAACTGGTGGGCAGCCTTGCTGACACAGTGGTGGATGATCTTCCGCGGCATGTACCTGTGGGCCTTCCTGCTCTACCCGTTCCTCAACGGCGCCCTGTTCATGTCGCTGGGCGCGGTGGCGGCCGAGTTGTACCCGAAGAACGAGGGCGCCGCCGGCACTGCCTGGCTGCTCGGCATGCTGGCGTCAATCGGCGTGACCGGCGCCTACGGTAACGCGCTGTTCCACCGCCACGTGCGCCGGCAGATCGAGCGTAGCGCCGCCATGGGGCTCACCGGCACCGCGCGGCGCGAGTGGCTGATCCGCAAGGGGGCGACCGCCGCCGGCGCGGTCATCCTGATCGTGATCATCGCGTTCTTCTGCGTGATCGGCATCCTCGCCGCCATCGCCATTCCCGCTTACCAGGACTACACCATGCGCGCCAAGGTGATGGAGGGCTTGAGCCACACCGGCACGGTCAAGCTTGCCTACGAGCATTACCTGGCGCAAAACGGGGCGCCGCCCTCCAGCATCGCCGACCTCGGAGTCGACGGATCGAGTCCCGCTTACGGCCCCAACATCGCGGCTTTTTCCATCGCAGCCGATCACGGGATCGTGGTGATGTTCAGCGGCCAGACCATTGGCGGCAAGCATGTCGAGCTGCGGCCGCTGAACCGCGAGGGCGCCACCCGCTGGGCCTGCACGCCCGGCGACCTGCCGCCCAAGTACGCCCCGATCGACTGTCGCCGCGCCGCGCCCTGACGGCGGGAGAGAGAAGAATGTGGCGCGAAACAACCGATCCGTCCCCTGATATGGGTTACGGAGGCGTGCGCAACAGCGCCGGCGGCACATAACTGCCGTCGAGCACGCTCCCCAGCGGCCCGTAGGCGCGCAGCATGACGTTGAACCTGCCGCGCGGAAGCGGCAGCCAGTTGGCGGCGGCAACTCCCCGCGGCCGCGCCGCGGACAGCACGATCGTCACCGAGCCGTCGGACGCCGTCTCCAGTCCCGGCGTGTAGCTCGCCACCACGTACTTGTCCGCATCGTTGGCGACCAGCTCGATCGAGTCGGGCGTGTAGGCGGTGAGCGACCAGAAGCGCTTCACCGCGGGCAGCTCATCCTTGGCGAACCGCAACACGTAGGTGTGAGCGCCACCATCGAGCGCGGCGCCGGCGCTGTCGGCGAAGGCATGAAAATAAACCGCGGCGCCATGATCGTTCCCGTATTGCAGGAATTCCGTGACGGCCGAGCGGTCCAGGTAGCCCTGCGACGAATGATCCCAGGCGCCGATGTCGGCAAAGCTGACCCAGCCGCTGCTGCCGACCGTGCGGGCCTGGTAGTCGCTCACGATCGCGCCATGGGCGGCCTGCGCTCCGGCGGCGAGTTGGCCGCGCAGCTTCGGCTCGGCGAACAGGGTGTTGAAGGTATCGGCCAGCGCCTGCTCGTCCGGGCTCGGGGGCTGGGTCCTGGGGGACGCCACCGCGGTCTGCAAGGTCCGCAGGAACTCGACCGGCAGGTGCGCCAGCATGCCGTCGGCGATGCCCTTGAACGGCACCGCGAATGCGACTTCCGGCAGGATCGTGGCGGCGCCGGCTGCCGCGTTGTTCAGGTAGTCGGAGAGGGTCGCGGCGTGCAGGTTGCGCCGGAACTGCTCCGCCTCCTGCCGCATGTCCTGGCCGGTCACCGCATACTTGTCGGACCGGAAGATCAGCAGGCTGTTGTCAAACGGCAGCGCGACAGGGATGACCCCCGCCGGAAGCGTACCGGTCCATTGCGGGCCGGTAAGGCCGTAGATGCCCGGCTGTCCGCTGGGAATGCCCTGCAGGACGTTGCCGTAGCCGTCGAGATGCAGCACCGAGTAGACGTCGGCGGTGGACGGCACGGTCACGATCACCGGCTCCTTCGTCAGGTCGAGGAAGACGCTGGTGTAGAGCGTGTCGTCGTTGATGGCGACCACGGCGTGGTAGAGGGGGCCGATGCGCTCGGGTCCCACCAGGTGGTTGCGCGGCGCGATCTCCGCCTGGTAGTAGGAGAGCCAGCGCGGGTAGAAGGTCACGACGTAGTCGAACGCCGTGGTGTAGGCGCCGGCCTGCCCGGCCTGCGGCGTTGCGGCCGCGGCGAGCCCCGGCCATGCCAGCACGGACAGGAACAATGCGGCCGCCTTCAAGTCCCTTTTCATGACCCATTCTTGCAGGCCCGATGCCTGCCGCACAAACGCACCGCGCGCTCCAAAAAAACAGGCGGGCCGCCACTCCAGATGACGGTCCGCCTCACGTGTTCCCATGCCAGGAAACGACACTGCGTCCGCGTGATTCGCAATCACGCTTGTTGTTGCTGTCCGATGCCGCCGCTCAGCCGCGCGGACGGATCAAGCCGGCATAGATGCCGGCGATGCGGAACGGCGACTGCTCCTGGCTGTCGCCATCGGCCGGCGCCAGTTCGATCTCGATCGGCCGGTAGGCCGGCGCGTCGTTCTCCGGCTTGAGCGTGACGCGGCGGCCGCGCCGGAAGTAGCGCTTGAGGGTGATCTCGTCCTCGCCGGTCTTCGGGTGCGGCATCACCGCGGCGACGATCTGGCCGTTGTCCGCGTCCTGCTGGGCGTGGATGCCGACGATGTCGCCATCGAGGATGTTGGCGTTCTTCATCGAGTGGCCCGAGACGCGGTGCAGGAAGTCGGCACGCGGATGGAACAGCTGCGGGTCTATCCTGAGCCAGGACTCGACGTTGGTCGCCGCGGTGAGCGGCGTGCCGGCGGCGATGCTGCCGATCAGGGGCAGTTCGAACTGGTGCGACAGCACCTCGTCGCCGCCCTTGAGCAGGCGGATGCCGCGCGCATTGCCCGGCACCAGCTCGATGTAGCCCTTGCGCGCGATGGCGACCAGGTGGTCTTGCGCCCCGGTCTTGGAGCTGAAGCCGAATTCCCGCGCGATGTCCTCGCGCGTGGGCGGAAAGCCGGTATCGCGCAGGCGGCTGCGGATGAACTCAAGAATCTCGGACTGGCGCTGGGTCAGATCGGACATCGGGGCCTCTTGTGTTCCGTCGATGAGGCGTGTACTGTACCAAATAACAGTACAGAACGGAAGGACAGCTCAATGACCACGCTCGATTTCGCCGGCCGCGCCATCCTGCCACAGCCGAGGGCGTTCCGCCGCAATTCCGGCCGGGGCCGCGCGGCCGCGGTACCCACTCTCCGCGCCGTCCCGACACGTCGGCGCGGCGTGGTGCCGGCCGCCCGCAGCCTGGAAAGTGAACAGGTGTACACGTGGTTGCTGCAGGGGTCGATCTGCGCGGCCATGGCCGGCATGCTGCTGTACTTCCACGCCCCCTTGAGCGAGGCCCTGCGCGCGCTGTTGTAACCCTAGAAGCGGCAGTTGGGGATCGGACCCAGGATATCGATTGGGCGGCGATCCCGCAGCGAGGGATGGCGCCGGCCTGGAGCGAAACCGATGGTGGTTCCATGGGTTGAGTGCGGCCCCGATACGGGCTACTTGTGGGCGACCAGGATGCGCGCCGGCTCCTGCTGTTCCTTCTGGGCCTGGGCCTGAACGCCCTTGACCAGCATCGCGGTCGCCTCGTAGGCCGGGACGGGGCGGCTGTAGAAGAACCCTTGCATGGCCTCGCAGCCGTAGCTGCGCAAGGCCGCCGCCTGCTCCGCGGTCTCGACACCTTCGGCGATCACCGACATGCGCAGGCTGTGCGCCATGGCGATGATGGCCTTGGTGATCGCCGCGTTGTCCTGGTCGCGGTGCAGTTCCTGCACGAAGCTGCGGTCGATCTTGAGCGTGCTGATCGGGAAGCTCTTCAGGTAGCTCATCGACGAATAGCCGGTGCCGAAGTCGTCGATCGACAGGTGGATGCCGACGCTGCGCAGGTCCGCCAGCCTGGCGATCGACGACTGCGAATGGTCGATCAGCAGGCTCTCGGTCAGCTCCAGCTCGAGGTGTTGCGGCGGCAGCCCGGTCTCGTGAAGGATCGACAGCACCTTGTGCAGGAAGCCGGCTTCCTTGAACTGCAGGCCGCACAGGTTGACAGCCACGCGGATGTTGCGGATGCCGTCGGCGCGCCACTGCGCCGCCTGCCGGCAGGCCGTGCGCAACACCCACTCGCCGATCGGCACGATCAGCCCGGTCTCCTCAGCCACCGGGATGAACTCGCCCGGCGCGACCAGGCCGCGCTCCGGGTGCTGCCAGCGGATCAGCGCCTCCATGCCGAAGATCTCGTCCATGCCGGCGTGCACCTGCGGCTGGTAGAACAGCACGAACTCGTTGCGCTCCAGCGCCTTCCTCAGGCTGCCTTCCAGCGTCACCCGCTGCGTCATGCGGGTGGTCAGCGAGGCACGGTACATCTGGCAGGTGTTGCGGCCGTTGTCCTTGGAGTGGTACATCGCGATGTCGGCGTTCTTGAGCAGCGTCTGCGCGTCGGCGCCGTCGTCCGGCGACAGCGCGACGCCGATGCTGGTGGTGACGCTGATCTCGTGCGAGTCGATCACGAACGGCACCGCCAGCTCGTCCTTGATCTTGCGCGCCACCTTGAGCACGTCTTCCGGCTTGCCGACGCCGGTCAGCAGCACCGTGAACTCGTCGCCGCCGAGGCGCGCCAGCAGCGGCTCGTGGGCCGCGCGGGTGGCGGCGTCCAGCCGCCGCAGCAGGGTCTTGAGGCGTTCGGTCACCGCCTGCAGCAGGTGGTCGCCCACCGCGTGTCCCAGCGTGTCGTTGATGCGCTTGAACCCGTCCAGGTCCATGAACAGGATGGCGACGCCGCTGCCCTCGTCCCCGCTGACGTTGCGCAGCTCGGCGTCGACGCTGTCGAAGAACGCCTGCCGGTTGGGCAGCCCGGTCAGGCTGTCGCAGTAGGCCAGGTCGTGGATGCGCCTCTCGTAGCGTTTGCGATCGGTGATGTCGCGAAACAGGATCAGCGCCTCGTCGTCGCCCACCTGCACGGCGCGCGCCTCGTAGTGATACGCGCCCGCGCCGCAGGCGATCGCGTAGTCGGTGGCGCAGATCTCGCGCGACTGCGTGGCCACCTCCACCTGCCGCGCCAGCAGCTTGGCGAACTCCGGCTCGATCACCTCGTCCAGCGTGCGGCCGACGCCGTTCTCGGCGCTGAGGATGTCGACGCTGCTGGTGCCGCTCTGGTAATCGCGGATGATGCCGTCGCGGCCGATGCGCAGCATGGCGTCGGGGATCGCGCTCAGCATCGCGCGGGTGCGCTCCTCCAGGGAACGCAGCTCCTGCAGGTTGGCGTTGGCGCGCAGCATATAGCGCACGCGCTGCACCAGGCTGGGCAGGCTGACCGGCTTGGAGATGAAGTCGGTGGCGCCGGCGTCGTAGGCGCGGGTGACCGACTCCAGGTCGTCCATCCCGGTGACCATCACGATCGGCACCTGGCTACCCAGCACCGTGTGGCGCTCGCGGATCGCATGGCAGACCTCGAAGCCGTCCATGCCGGGCATGTCGACGTCGAGCAGGACCAGGTCGGGAATCTCGTGGTCGAACGCCTGCAGGGCCTCTTCGCCGTCCGCCGCCAGCCGCACCTGCAGGCCGGCCTGCACCAGCGTCTCCTCCATCAGCAGCCTGGCGGTGGCATCGTCGTCGGCGATCAGGATGGTGCCGCTGACCGATGGATGGTATCTAGTGTTCACGACTTGCACCTGCCCTGGTTTCGCCCGAAAGCGCCAGCGTCACCCGATCGAACTCCGCCGCGGCGGCCGCCACCAGCTCGGCCGCCCCGGCGCAGGATCCTTCCCTGCCGGCCTGCTCCAGCTTCTTCAGCAGCGCCGCCAGCTGGTCGGCGCCGACGTTCATGCTGCTCGACTTCCACGCGTGCGCCGACTTCTGCAGCCCGCGCGCGTCGCCGGCCTCGACCGCATCCTGCAGCGCCTTGAGGCGCCGGGGCGCGTCGTCCATGTACGCTGACACAACTCTCATCATGAGATTGGACCCGCTCTGACTCTGCAGCCTACGCATGGAGTCAAGCGTATTGCGGTTGATCGGCTCGCGCGCCGGCTGCTGTTTGGAAGGGGTCGCCTGACTGACCGGCGGCGGCCCGGCCGTCACGCCGGGCAGCCAGCGGGCCACCGCTTCCAGCAGGTCCGACAGCGAGAACGGCTTGCTCAGGTAGTCGTCCATGCCGGCGGCGATACAGGCTTCGCGGTCGCCGATCACGGCATTGGCGGTCAGTGCGATGATCGGCACCCGCGGCAGCCCCCGCTCCTGCTCGCGGCGGCGGATCGACACCGTCGCTTCGTAGCCGTCCATTTTCGGCATCTGGCAGTCCATCAGCACCAGGTCGCAGCGGAGCTGCTCCAGCGACTCGACCGCTTCCAGCCCGTCCACCGCCAGGCGCGTATCGGCGCCAAGCAGGGTCAGCATCTCGATCGCGACTTCCTGGTTCACCCGGTTGTCCTCGGCGAGAAGGACGCGGCGGCCGGCCAGGGGCTTGGCTGCAACCTGGCTGGAGGCGGGATCGGCCGAGCGCGCGCGGGCCAGGCTGTCGGCGGCGTCGGGCTGGCCGGCTGCGGCCAGCGCCAGACACTTGAGCAGCTCCGCCTGGCGCACCGGCTTGGCCAGGCTCCAGGTCATGCGGCCGCCGCGGATGTCGGCGCCGGCCTTGGCGATCGGGCTGAGCAGCACCAGCCGCGCCGCTTCCAGCGCCGGCTCCCGCTCGATCGCCTGCAGCACCGCGGTACCGTCGGCGTCCTCCAGCTCGGCGTCGAGCATCACCACCTCGAACGGCGCGCCGGCCTGCGCCGCTTCGCGGGCTGCGCGCACCAGCTCGCGGCCATAGGCGACGGAACTGGCGGCAGCTCCCCAGCCCTGGAGCTGTCCCTCCAGGATGGCCCGGCCGCTGGCATTGCTCTCCACCACCAGCACGCGCAGGCCGCGCAGCGGCGCGGGCTCGGCGGCGGCGGCCCCGGCCTTCTTCAACCGCACCGTGAACCAGAAGGTGGCGCCATGCCCCGCGCTGCTGTCGACGCCGATGGCGCCGCCCATCATCCGCACCAGGCGCTTGCAGATGGCGAGGCCGAGCCCGGTGCCGCCGTACTTGCGCGTGGTCGAACCGTCCGCCTGGGTGAAGGAATCGAAGATCCGCGCCTGGGACGATTCGGGCACGCCGATGCCGGTATCCTTGACCTCGAAGCGGATCAGCTGCGTGTCCTCCGCCACCGCCACGCGCACGATCACTTCGCCGTGGTGGGTGAACTTGAGTGCATTGCCGATCAGGTTGGTCAGCACCTGCCGCAGCCGGCCAGGGTCGCCCAGCACGTGGTGCGGACAGCCGGGCGGAATGTCGCACAGCAGCTCGATGCGCTTCGCCTGCGCCTGCTGGGCGAATACGCAGGTGGTGTCCTCGAGCAGCTCCACCAGGTCGAAGCGGAGGGTCTCCAGTTCCAGCCTGCTCGCCTCGATCTTGGAGAAATCGAGGATGTTGTTGATCAAGCCGACCAGGTGCGCGCCCGACTGCTTGATGCTTTGCGCCAGCCGCCGGTGCCGCTCCTCGGTGGAGGTCGCCAGCAGGATTTCCGTCATGCCCAGCACGCCGTTCATGGGGGTGCGGATCTCATGGCTCATCGCGGCCAGGAACTCGGTCTTGGCCCGGCTCGCCGCCTCGGCGGCATCCTTGGCCTTTTCCAGTTCCGAGGTGCGCACGCTGACCTGCTGCTCGAGATGGTCCTTGCTGCGCTCGAGCTGGGCGTCGCGCGATTCGATCTGCGCCAGCATCTCGTTGAAACCGTCGATCAGGATGCCCAGCTCATCGTCGCCGATCTTGTCGACGCGCAGCGTGTAATCCCTGGTCTGCGAAATCTTCTGCGCCGCGTCAACCAGCCGCGTCACCGGTTCGGCGATGAACTTCTTGAACCTGCCGGCCAGGATGATCGCGATACAGAACGAGACGACCGCGGCGGCGCCGAAGATGCCGAGCCGGGCGAGGATTCCGCTCCACATCCCCGACAGGTCGGCCTCGATCAGCACGGTGCCGAAGTTTTCGCCCTGCTGCAGCACCGGCCGGCGCAGGGAGACCCGGGTGGCCCACCACCCGCGCCCGTCGTCGCCGGCCACGGACATCGCCTGCGTGGCGGGGCTTTCACCCCAGCGGTCCTGCGGGTCGTCGAAGCGCACCCGCCTGGGTGCGGCATAGCGGGCGAACAGCTTGCCGTCCGGCCTGTACAGCGCCGCCGCCAGCACTTCGTCGTTGGCGCTCAAGGCGCTGAGCGTCTCGACCGCCGCCTTCTGGTCATCGAACACGATGGCGGCGCGGCTGTTGAGCGCGGTGACGTCGGCCAGGCTGGAGAGCTGGCGCCACTGTTCGGCCTTGCGCGACATCACCTCCGACACGCTGAGCACGCCGAACACGATGAACAGGGCCGCGCCGGTGGCCAGCATGGTGATGATGGTCAGCTTGCGGCTGAGCGAGGCGCGGGCGAAGGTCAGCATCGGCCTACTCCGCGCCCACGACCGAATGGGCCAGCTTCATCAGTTCCGAGCTGATGGTCAGGTTGGCCGCCTTGGCCGCGCGTACGTTGATGTTGAACTGGACGCGGCCGTTGCGGGTGATCAGCTCGACGACGCCGCCGGCATCGGCGAACTCGTCGATGTCGCTTACCGTCAGGATCGGCAGGTTGCGGGCGGCCTTGAGGAGTTCGCGCACATGCTCGCGCTCGGACTGGGCGATGAACAGCGTCTGGCACCCGGCCAGCTCGGCATTGCCGTCCAAGGCATGGACCTTGACCTCATGACCCTGCGCGGTCTTGCCCTCGATCGCCGCCAGGCTGGACTTGAACTGCTCGGTGTCGCCGGCGGTGCACAGCACAAACGGCTGCGACGTGGCGAGGGCCGGCGGCGGCCATTCGACGAACTTGCCAAAATTGTAGACGAACGCCATCTTCACCGCGGCTTCCGAGGCGGAGCCGATCTCGGCGCACGCGCCGTCGGCGCCGACCAGCAGCAGCACCAGCGCCGCGGCCAGGCGCAGCAACGCCGATGGCGCGGCCCTGCCGCGCACGCGCCCGGCGGAGTGGCTGGTCATGGCGAAAGAACGTCGGCGCGGGCGGGCGGCTCAGTACGACCAGGTCAGCTTGAGATAGCCGGAACGCTGCACCTCGAGCGGCTCGGAGGAGACGAAGGCGGACACGAACTCGGGGTGGCTCTTCTGCAACAGGTTCTGCCCGACCAGCGCCAGGTCGAAGTGGTACGGCAACCGCCAGCTCACCGACGCGTCCAGCGTGGTGTAGGCCGGGATCAGCGGCGTGGACACAGTGACCGGCCGGTCGCTGACGTTGCGCAGCCACAGGTCGAAATGCGTCCCCTGCAGGTCCATCGAGGAACGCACCGACAGGATCGAGCGCGGCGACGAAGTCAGCGAGCCCTCGAAGTCGACCTCGCTGAGCTTGACCCGGATGCGCGAATAGCTGCCCTGCAGCCGCCACCAGTCGGACACCTTCCAGTTCAGCGCCGCCTCCAGGCCCATGGTCTCGGCGGAGATGCCGTTGACCGTCACCACCGGCAACCGGATGTAGGGGACGCCGTTGGCCATATCAAGGGCGGCGTCCGCCGGGTCCGGCATGGACTGGCGCAGGCCGCGGTAGCGGTTGAAGAAACCGGCGAGGTCGAGCGAAATCCGGTTGCTGAACTGGGAGCGGTAGCCCAGTTCGTACGCGTTGAGCCGCTCCGAGCCGAAGTTGCCGGGGGTTTCCACCGGCTGCGCGGGCAGCGGCTGGAACGGCGGCATCGGCGGCTCCACCTGGCCGAGCAGCACGGTGCCGTCACGCTCGCCCACCGACGGCGTGCGGATCGCGTGGGATGCCGCCAGCCAGGCCTCGTTGGTGGCATTGACGTCCCACAACAGGCGGGCGTTGGGCAGGAAATGCAGGCCGGTGTAGGACTCGTGCTCGAGCTTGGTCCCCAGGGTCAGGCGTAGCGTGTTGGGCACGAGCTGGTACTCGTCCTGGGCGAACAGGCTGGCGATGCGCAGGTAACGGGAGGCGGGGTCGAACGAGGCCAGGGTGGAACCGTCCAGCCGGTCGCCGTAGAGCCGGTAGCCGAGACCCCAGGTGATCTCGTTGCGCGTGCCGGCGTGGATGCGGTGCTCGAACTCGAGGTCATAGGTCTTGAGCTGCGTGATCGCCACCGGCGGCAGGGTGATGGTGGTGAAGTCGTAGTAGGCCTGCAGCGAGATGTCCTGGCTGGAGCTGAGGGTCTTGTCCCAGCGGCCGAGCAGGTCGGCGCCGGAGTTGTGCTGCTCGATCGGCTGTGTCGCCGCATACGGCGGCACCAGCAGCGGCCGGCCGATGCGGTCGCCGGAGGTCAGGTTGAAGGTCTCGCCCTGCACCGACAGGTGGTCGCTGAGTCCTTCCTGATCGACGCGGAACCCGGCGCGCGAGGTGTGCGAGCGGTCGTTGCCCGGCTGGCCAGCCGCGTCGTCGGAGGCGTCGGTCGCCTCGGTCTTGCCATAGATGCGGTAAGTCGTGTCCGCCAGCACGTGGCCGCCGTACCGCACGGTGGCGAACTCTTTTTCGAGCGTGCCGCCGCCGGCAGTGACCACCGCACCCTGGGTGTCCTTGGCCCGCCTGGTGATGATGTTGATGACGCCGTTGACCGCGTTGGCGCCCCAGATCGCGGCGCCGGGGCCGCGTACCACCTCGATGCGGTCCACGTCCTCCAGCACCGGTCCCTGCGATTCCCACAACACGCCCGAGAACAGCGGCGTGTAGATGCTGCGGCCGTCGATCAGCACCAGCAGCTTGTCGGCGAAGCGGTTGTTCTCGCCGCGGATCGACACCGCGTAGCGCCCGCCGCCGATGGCGGCCACGTCGACGCCGGGCGCCAGCCGCAGCGCCTCGGGCACGTTGCGCGCACCGGAGCGCCGGATGTCCTCGTTGCTGATGACGTAGACCGCCGCGGCCGACTCCGCCAGCTTCTGCGCCTTCTTCGACACGCTGGTGACCTCCACGTTCATCAGCTCCTCGATGCTGAGGTCGGGCAGATCGCGGTCCGCCGCGCGCGCCACGGCGGGGGCCAGTGGCAGCGCGACCCCGCACAGGAGCGCGCCGCAGGCGGCGGCGGAAAGAATGCATCGGCCGGACACGGCGCGGCGCGGCGCGAACCGTGCAAGCGGACGGCGACTCCAGTTTTTTTTCATTGCTCCCCCAGGGGCAAGTGTGCGTAAACCGGGCCTCGCCGTGTGCGGACCTGTAACGGCGGCTTGCCACGGGCACGCCGGGGGATGACGAAGGGTTCGGCGCGCCCCGTGTGCAGCCAGCCGCCACAGGCCCGCGGGCAGGGCCCGGCCAATGAACGGATAGGGACCACTTATCGACGCTTGCCGGCCCGCGGTGTAAGGACCGCGGATCAGCGGCCCGGCGCGGCTGACGGACGCGGAAGCCACGCTGGAGCGCTCGTCGAAGGGAAACCGGCCGTCAGGCCGGAAGGCCCGGCGGGCGTTCCGCCGGATCGCCCGGCCGGGCCGCCCGCGGCGCCGCGGCGGCGGGCCGGCGGGCTCGGCGCCTTTGTGAGTGATCCTGGCGCCACTCTTCGGCGGCAAATCGGTCATTTCCGTCTATTTCAACCACAAACTTAAAAATCGTA